>NZ_VIUK01000008.1:219597-227888 GCF_007828295.1 Pseudomonas sp. SJZ080 | reverse complement strand
GCGAGCCACCGTACGTCAGGGGCGCAGGCGCTTGGTTACTTGGCGCTTTTCCAAGTAACCCGCTGTAAGAGCGGAACCCATAGCAGCCGTTACCGTAGGAATGGATATGTACACCCTCAAAAAACAAGCCGCCTGACACTCAGCCATCGCTAGCAAGCCAGCGCCTACAAGGGGTCCGGGTACATCCGTGAGAACAGAGGTCGTCTGTCAGGCCGCCTTCGCGAGCAAGTCGGATCGCCGCTCCCACAGGGTCCAAGTGAACACCTGCGGGAGCGAAGCCAAATCAAGCCAGGCTTTTGCTGACCACTTCAAACACATCGCTGGACAGCTGACCCGAAGCACGAATCCGCTCCAGCTCACCTTTCATCAATGCCTGACGAGAATCGTCATACTTGCGCCAGCGCGTCAGCGGCGCCAATTGGCGCGAAGCGATCTGCGGGTTGAAGGCGTTCAGCTCGATCACCAGATCCGCAAGGAAGCGATACCCGGACCCATCCGCCGCATGGAAGTTGATCAGGTTCTGCCCCGCAAACGCGCCGACCAGTGCCCGCACCTTGTTCGGGTTCTTGAGGTTGAACGCCGGATGCTGCATCAACGCCTTGACCCGCTCCAGACCACCCGGCAACGTGCTGCCCGCCTGAACGCTGAACCACTGATCCATGACCAGCGGGTTGTCCTTGAAGTGTTCGGCAAAACTCGCCAGCGCCCGCGCCTTGTCTTCTTCGAACGACGAGTTGACCAGCACGGCCAACGCCGTCAGGCGCTCGGTCATGTTGTCGCTGGTCTCGAACTGCTCAAGCGTCGCCGCCAGGACTTCAGGTTTGCCGCTCAACATCAGGTAAGACAGCGCAATGTTCTGCAATGCACGACGGGCAAAGTGCTCGGCTTCGGCCACGTACGGGGTTTGTTTCGACAGATTGCGGTTGGCCTGGTAACGCAGCCACAACGCCTCGAACAAGCCGTCCGCCAGTTGCTTGCGGGCAAACTCGCGCGCGATGTGGATGGCATCGACGTCAGCCACTTCGCTGATCTCGGTCAGATACGCCTCACCCGGCAGCGACAGCATTTCGGCAACCATCGCCTGATCCAGCGTCTCGTCCGACAGCACGGTGCGCAACGCAGAAACCAGACGCTGATCCATGACCAGCTTCTCGCCCCTCTGCTGCTGAGCGATCAGCTCCTGCAACACTTGCACCGACAGTTGCTGACCGGCATCCCAGCGATTGAAGCCGTCGCTATCGTGCTGCATCAGGAACATCAGCTGATCACGGTTGTACGGGAAGCTCAGTTTCACCGGTGCCGAGAAGCCGCGCAGCAACGAAGGCAAAGGCTGTTCAGCAATGTCGACAAAGGTGAAGGTCTGCTCGGCTTCAGTCACCGAAATGACCCGAGAAGTACCCTGGGCGCTGGCTTCGCCGGAAAGACGCAACGCAATGGCAGCGCCTTTGGAGTCCAGCAGGCCCAACTCGACAGGAATCACGAACGGCAGTTTTTCAACCTTGTCCGGGGTGGCCGGGCAGCTCTGGCGGAAGGTCAGGCTGTAGGTTTTCGCGGCGGCGTCGTAGGACTCGCTCACTGCCAGGCGCGGTGTACCGGCCTGGCTGTACCAGCGCTTGAACTGGGTCAGGTCGACACCGTTGGCATCTTCCATGGCCTTGATGAAGTCGTCGCAGGTCACGGCCTGGCCGTCATGGCGCTCGAAGTACAGGTCGCTGCCTTTGCGGAAGCCTTCGGCACCGAGCAAGGTATGGATCATGCCGACCACTTCCGAACCCTTTTCGTACACGGTCAGGGTGTAGAAGTTGGAGATCTCGATGAAGCTGTCCGGGCGCACGGCATGCGCCATCGGCCCAGCGTCTTCGGCGAACTGGTGGGTGCGCAGGTAAGCCACGTCTTGAATGCGTTTCACGGTTGCCGAGTTCATGTCGGCAGAGAAACCGGAGTCACGGAACACGGTGAAGCCTTCCTTCAGCGACAACTGGAACCAGTCGCGGCAGGTCACGCGGTTGCCCGACCAGTTGTGGAAGTACTCGTGGGCCACGATCGCTTCCACGCGCTGGTGCGCGGCGTCGGTCGCGGTTTCGGCACGAGCCAGCACGGCGCTGGAGTTGAAGATGTTGAGGCCCTTGTTCTCCATCGCGCCCATGTTGAAGTCGTTGACCGCGACGATCATGAAGATGTCCAGGTCGTACTCGCGACCATAGACTTCTTCGTCCCAACGCATGGACTTCTTCAAGCTGTTCATGGCGTGCTGGCACTTGTCGATGTTTTCCGGCTCGACATAAATGCGCAGCGCCACGGAGCGCTCGGTCATGGTGGTGAAGGTGTCTTCGACGCACCACAAGTCACCGGCCACCAGCGCAAACAGGTACGCCGGTTTCATGAACGGATCTTCCCACGTCGCCCAATGACGGCCGTCTTCGCCCGGACCGCTGGCAATCGGGTTGCCGTTGGACAGCAGCACCGGATAGCTGTGCTGCTCGGCCACCACCGTGGTGGTGAACTTGCTCATCACGTCCGGGCGGTCGAGGTAATAGGTGATCTTGCGGAAACCTTCGGCTTCGCACTGGGTGCAGAACATCGTGCCGGACTTGTACAGGCCTTCCAGCGCGGTGTTGGTTTCCGGGTGGATCATGACGCTGGTGTCGACGGTGAACGTGGTGCTGGTCGGCTGCAGGGTCAGGTGATTTTCCGTCAATTGGTAATCGGCTGCGCTCAGCTCACGATCAGCCAAGGTCACCGACAGCAATTCGAGCTGCTGACCATCGAGCACCAGCGGCGGCAGGCCCGGGCCTCGTTCAGGGTTGCGGCGCATCACCAGTTGCGCATGGACCAGGCTGTGGTCCTCGAACAACTCGAAGGTCAGGTGCGTCTCGTCGATCAGGTACTCGGGTGCCTGATAGTCTTTCAAATAGATCATCTTCGGTTGTTCGGTGCGCATGCTGGAGTCCTTACTGATGCACGGCGAGCTGATAAGCCGTGTATTTACGAATATTGATCACGCCGGTGTCGAAAATCAGGTACTGGCCCTTGATCCCCAGCAGCGTGCCTTCGGCAATCGGGTTCTTGTCCAGGTTGAAGCTGACGATTTTGGCCGGGTATTGCTCGACCGGGTAGCGGATTTCGAGCGGTTCCACATCGGCAATAGTCTGGATTGCCTGTAGGCCGAATCGCTCCTGCAAACCTTGCAAACCTTCGGCGCAGCTATCAAACAGCTGATCGCGAACCTCGGCCAGGTCCACCGAAACCGCTTCGCCCTTGAGTAAAGCACGCCAGTTGGTCTTGTCCGCCACCTGACTGCGGAACAGGTCTTCGACGAAGCCCGATTGCTGGCGGGTCGACACGCGCATGATCGGCAACGCCTGACGGGCGCCCTGATCGATCCAGCGAGTCGGCAGCTGGGTGGCGCGGGTAATCCCGACTTTGACCCCGGACGAGTTCGACAGATACACAATGTGATCGGTCATGCAGAACGTCCGTCCCCACTCCGGTTCACGGCAGGTGCCGGCGTCATAGTGGCAACGCTCCGGGCTCATGATGCAGATATCGCACTGCGCCAGTTTGGTCATGCACGGGTAGCAGTAACCCTGGCTGAAGCTGGTTTTGGTCTTGCGTCCGCAATGGGAGCAGAAGATTGCCCCCAGGTATTCCAGGCGAACCGTGCTGCCGATCAATGGATTGACCGGCACCTCGACCTCGCCCAGACGAAACGCGTACTGCACGTCGGACCCGTCCAGGCGAGCCGACATTTTACTGATTGCACCGCGGCCAATCTCGATCAATGGATGGCATCCGACTTGAACAGGATATTCGGTACGGTGATCGACTTGGAGCTGCACTCCTGCGGGCCCATGTAGCCAGTGCGCTCTTCTTCCGGCAGGTTCTGGATTTCCCAGGCGATCATCGCTTGCAGCGACAGTTCGCGTTGCTCGGCGGTGAGTTTGCCACCGTCCGACCATTTGCCGATTTCCACCGCCAGTTTCAGGCTCTGGTAGATATCCGGGGTGATGTTTTTGATCATTTCGTTAAAAGAGGACATCAAGGTCTCCGTGCTCTTTGATTCACATACGATTCTGGATGGCCAGTTTACGGCGGTTGTACAAACCGCCCAACAAACCGGTCAAGCATCCGACGAGCAACCCGCCGACGTGGGCGGCGTTGGCAATTTCACCGAAGCCGATCAAAGAGACCAGCCCGGACAGGCATAGCAGCAGCCATATCAGCATCATCACCAGTACGCCACGCGGCAGGCGATAAGCCCGGTTCGGCGACAGAAGCTGGAAGATCCAGCAATGCCCGAGCAGGCCGTACAGCACGCCGGACAACCCGCCAAACAGGGTCGGACCGCTGAAAATGAACTGGGCATAATTGGACACCAGGGCGAACAGCAGGGTCAGGCCGATCAGGTTGATGCCGCCCTGGCGCGACTCGATGCGTCGCCCCAGCTCCCAGTACCACATGCCGTTCATGGCCAGGTGCAGGAAACCGAAGTGGATCAGCATCGGCGTCACCAGACGCCACCACTGCCCCGCCGCCAGGCTGTCGGCCAGTGGCGTGAAATGGATGTACTCGCCGATCACCCGGAAATCGAGGAAGGTGAACCAGCGCATCGTGTCGAGGTTTTCGCCCAGCAGCGTCACCGCGCCGACGATCAGGCTCAGCAACAGCACCAGTGCCGTCGCTTTGGCGTGGCGCAATTGCTCGGCAAAACCGGGACGCTTACTGGTTTTCGCCCCCGGGATGTCCAGTTGCTGATCGGGATCGCCCGCCGGGAAACGCTCGTAAAGTACGCGCACGTCTTCACTGATACTGGCGGGCACCCAAAGCACCTGCTCGCCGTGTTCTTCGCTGACCCGATGCGGCACCTGCATGCGTTCCAGCAGTTTGACGAACCCGCTCAGATCAACTGCCAGTGGCAGGCGCAATACGGCAACGGCACTCATCGCAGAGCCTCGGGCCGTTCGACATCGACCCAGACAAATTTGTGCGGATCGAGTCGGGTTTCCTGGTCCAGGCGATAGGCAACCAGTTTGCCGTAGAGCACCGCGCTGTAATCCAGGCAGGCCAGGTTCGGGCGGATGGGCGCCGGTTTACCGCTGCGCCAGTAGTGGCCGACGAACAACAGGGGCTCGTCAATGCCATAGCGCAGCAAGGTGTCTTTTTCGGTGGAGGACAACGGCGTCCGGGCCACGGGTTCCGGCAAGGCGTCCGGCTGGAACACGATGTCGCCGTAGGTCTGCGGGTCGTCTTCCCAGAACTTGGTGCGGAAGAACGAGCGCGTCAGGCCATCGCCGCTGGTCATGGTCAAACCGTGGGGCAACCGCATGTCGGTGCCACGCAGCAAGCGATCGAACACGGTGCAGGCAAAACTGCCCGGAACGGCCGAAGCCTGGAGGAAATGTTCATCGACGCAGCCATCGGGAAACAGCGCGCGCAACGGCTCGATCAGGCCCGAATCCCAGCAGGCGTGCACCACGCGGAAACGTCCTGCATCCAGAAACAGGGGCAATTCGTAGAACCATTGCTGGAAGTCATGCCAGTCGCCGGGGTGATCTTCAAACTGGGTCAGGGTTTCGCCCAGCAGGCGCGCATGACGCGGGGTGTGCTCACGGACGAACTGCTTGCCGCTGCCCGGAGGCGCCGGTGTGCTCCAGCCCAGAGCGTTGAATTCGTGGTTGCCCATGATGCACAGCGCCTGGCCAGCCTCGACCATGTCGTGGACGATGTGCAGCGCCTCGCGAATACGCGGGCCACGGTCGATGATGTCACCGACGAACACCGCCATGCGCGACGCATGCCGCCAGACACCACCTTGTTTGTGATAACCGAGCCGGTCGAGCAAGTGCTCAAGGGTCAGAGCGCATCCGTGCACGTCACCGATCAGGTCGTAACTTCGCGCGGGATCAAGCATCAGTCGCCTCCACCCCCCAACTTGCTGCCCCAGCCGAGCTTGGTTCGGCAGACCTCGTAGTAGTTGTGGTCGAGCGGATGGATAAGCCGCAGCTTCTGCGCTTTCTTGCTGACAGTGATGGTGTCACCCGGCGCACAGGTGAAGTGGTTCTGCCCGTCACAGGAGACTTGCGGGTAGATCTGCATATCCTTGGACACGACGATTTTCAGCTCACTGTTGCCATCGACCACAATTGGCCTGCCCGACAAGGTATGGGGGTACATCGGCACAATCACAATAGCGTCAAGCTTGGGGTGCATGATCGGGCCACCCGCCGACAGCGCGTAAGCGGTCGAACCGGTCGGGGTGGCGACGATCAGGCCGTCGGCCTTCTGACTGCAGACGAACTGGCCGTCGATGTACAGCTCGAACTCGATCATCCGCGTCGATTTGCCGGGGTGCAGCACCACATCGTTCAGTGCATCGCCCTGGCCAATGGCCTCGGCGTGGCGTCGGACTTCGGCCTGCAGCAGGAAGCGGTTTTCCACCAGGTAGTGACCGTCGAGCACTTCGGCGACTTTGACTTCGAGCTCGTCCGGGCGAATATCAGTGAGAAAGCCCAGGCTGCCCCGGTTGATTCCGAGCACCGGAATGTTGTGTCGGGCCAGTGCGCGCGCGGCGCCGAGCAGGCTGCCGTCACCACCGACCACAATCACCATGTCACATACTTCACCGAGCATCTTGCGCGACGAGGTTTGCAGGCCATGACCCGGCAGCACTTCGGCGATGGTGTCTTCGAGGATCACGTGCAGGTGACGATCGAGCAGAAACCGTTTCAGTCGGCGGACGGTATCCAGCACCTGCGAACTGCCCAGGCGACCGATGATGCCGATATTACGAAATTGCTCCATGGGGCTCCTGCGGGGGTCTGCGGTGACGAAAAACACGATTATGGGCGAAAGCGCGGGATAGACAAAATCCTTTCAGCCACAAGGGTGTACTCATGTTTAGGGCTATGCTCGCAAGATGATCCTATTTCCCGATTTGCTGCAGTTACCCCACCAGTTGCGTCACCCGGAGGTGCGTGACCTGGCGTGGGTCATCCTCGCGCCGCCGATGCTCGAGGTCACGCCGTGGCCGCAACGCCATCCGCTGGCCGGCAGTGACTGGGTCCAGGCACCGGAGCGGCTGGAGCTTTGGCTGCGGCAACTGGATCGCGACAGTTATGACCTGCTGCACTGGCTGGCCCAGGCCCGGACCCGGCGTTTGGGCCTGTACTATGAGCGGCTGTGGCAATACGCCGTGCGGCATGCACCGGGCATTGATCTGATTGCCGCCAATATGCCGATCCGCCGTGAAGGCCACACGCTGGGCGAGCTGGACATGCTGCTGCGTGATCGCGACGGCGTGCATCACCTGGAACTGGCCATCAAGCTTTACCTCGGCCCCCAAGTGGGCGACGGACACAACACGGCGCACTGGCTGGGCCCGGGTTGCCACGATCGGCTGGACCGCAAACTGGCGCACTTGAGTCAGCATCAGTTGCCGATTTCCGCCCGGCCGGAGAGCCGTGAAGTGCTGGCGGCGCTGGACATTCAACAGTTCAGTGCGCATTTGTGGCTGGGCGGTTATCTGCTGTATCCGTGGCCGGGACAGTCCCAATCACCGGACGGCGCGCATCCGCAACATTTACGTGGAAGCTGGCTGCATCAAAAGGACTGGAAGGATTTTGTCGCACAGCGTCCGTTCGGGCGCTGGCAACCCCTGCCCCGCCATGCCTGGCTGGCGCCGGCGCATTATCCAGTGGAGCAGACCTGGAACGCCGAACAGCTGGAGGCGTGGCTCAGCGATCTGGAACCGCTGGCGCCGGCGCAGTTGCTGGTGCGGTTGATCGAGAATGCCGATGGGGATTGGGAAGAGGCAGAGCGGTTGTTTCTGGTGGCGGATCTTTGGCCGAACGTGCCGGGTAGTGGTTGAGTTTTGCGGCGTCGGGGAGGACGTCATCGCCAGCAAGCCGGCTCCTACAGCATCGGCGAACGACATAAAACCTGTAGGAGCCGGCTTGCTGGCGATAGGGCCAACCCGGTCTAAACGGACAACCGCACCGCCAACGCCGCCAACGTCACCAGCAACACCGGCACCGTCAACACAATCCCGACCTTGAAGTAATACCCCCATCACTCCAACACATGCAGCCACAACAACGTCGCCAGGCTGCCGATCAGCGGGCTCAGCGATCTGGGACCGCCGGCGCAGTCGCTGGTGCGGTTGATCGAGAATGCCGACGGGGATTGGGAAGAGGCAGAGCGGTTGTTTCTGGTGGCGGATCTTTGGCCGAACGTGCCGGGTACGGGTTGAGTTTTGCGGCGTCGGGGAGGACGTCATCGCCAGCAAGCCGGCT
>NZ_VIUK01000008.1:0-219508 GCF_007828295.1 Pseudomonas sp. SJZ080 | reverse complement strand
CAACACAATCCCGACCTTGAAGTAATACCCCCATCCGATCCGGATACTCTTGCGCTCCAGCACATGCAGCCACAACAACGTCGCCAGGCTGCCGATCGGTGTAATCTTCGGCCCCAGGTCACTGCCGATGACGTTGGCGTAGATCATCGCCTCCTTCACCACGCCTGTTGCCTGGCTGGCATCAATCGACAGCAAACCGATCAGCACCGTCGGCAGGTTGTTCATCATCGACGACAGCAGCGCAGTCAGCACACCGGTGCCCATCGCTGCGCCCCAGACGCCATAACCGGCAAAACCGTCCAGCCACCCCGCCAGATACCCGGTGAGCCCGGCGTTGCGCAGCCCGTAGACCACCAGATACATGCCCAGCGAGAAAATCACGATCTGCCACGGCGCTTCTTTCATCACTTTGCGCGTGGAAATCTTGTGCCCCCGGGCCGCAATGGCCAGCAGCAACGCCGCGCACACCGCGGAAATGGCACTGATGGGAATGCCTAGCGGTTCCAGGGCAAAACAGCCGAGCAACAGGATCACCAAGACCGCCCAACCCGCGAAAAATGTCGCCTTGTCGTGGATGGCGCTGGCCGGATGCGCCAGTTGCTCCGGATCGTAATCCTTGGGAATGTCGCGCCGAAAGAACCACATCAGCACCGCCAGCGTCGCCGCGACGCTCACCAGGTTGACCGGGATCATCACCGCCGCGTAGCGATTGAAGCTGATGTGGAAGAAGTCGGCGGAAACGATGTTCACCAGGTTCGACACCACCAGTGGCAGGCTTGCGGTGTCGGCGATAAACCCGGCGCCCATCACGAACGCCAGGGTCGCCGCCGGCGAAAACCGCAACGCCAGCAGCATGGAAATCACGATGGGCGTGAGGATCAGCGCCGCGCCGTCATTGGCGAACAACGCCGAAACCAGCGCGCCGAGCAGCACCATGTAGGCAAACAACCGGCGCCCGCTGCCACGCCCCCAACGCGCGACATGCAACGCCGCCCAGGCAAAGAAACCCGCCTCGTCCAGCAACAGGCTGATGATGATCAGCGCGACAAAGGTGCCGGTGGCGTTCCAGATGATCTGCCACACCAGCGGAATATCGCTCAGGTGCACCACCCCGAAAACCAGCGCCAGCACGGCACCGAGTACCGCACTCCAGCCGACACCGAGGCCTTTGGGTTGCCAGATCACCAGGGTAATTGTCAGGAGAAAAATCAGTGACGCAATCAGCATGCAAGGCAGCCTTCAATATGAATCAGGGGTTAACAGCAACGTACCGGGCGATCAGCCATGGCCTGCAAACGGGCGACGTCAGCAGCGAGCCATTCGCCATGATCTGCCAGCGCACCCTGCAACAGTGTGACGACCCAAGGTGCCAACTCCGGGTGCAGGCGATAAAACACCCACTGCCCCTGGCGCCGGTCCGCCAACAGGCCATTGCTGCGCAAGAGCGCCAGATGACGAGAGATCTTGGGTTGGCTGAGGTCCAGCCCGGCAGTCAACTCACACACGCACAACTCGCCTTCGCCGGCGATCAGCATGGCGATACGACTTCGTGTGTCATCGGCAAGGGCCTTGAAAACATCGACGGGACCACGGGAATCGGACATCAGGGAACACGCCTCCAGACAAACGAGGCGTGAAATATATGGAATTACGAATATTCAGTAAAGTGAAGACTTGAACCGCCTGCCCTGTAGCAGCTGCCGAGCCGCCGCTACAAGGACGGCGCTGAACTTACAACCGGATCACATGCCCCTCCACCGGTGCGACCTGTCCATGAAACAACCGGGAAATGACATTTTGCGCCGCTTCATAACCCTCACTCTCAACCACTTCCAGCAACGGATTTTCCACTGCAGTCACTTGCCGATAAAAACGCTGCAAGCCCTCACCAATATGTCGACTGACGCCTTCCGGCCCCCACTCGGCATTGCGCTTGCGGATCTGGATCGGTGCAAAGAAGAACACTGGCTTCGGCCCCTCGATGGCCGTCAACCGTGCCTCTTCGGTGCTCTGTGCAGACCCGGCGAAACAGCTGTAAACCAACTGCCCGGCAAACTGCTGGTGCACCTGGTCACGTAAATCCAGGTCGCCGGAAAAATCCACATAGAGCGTTGGACGGTCATTGGCCAGGCTCGCCAGTTCTGCGTAGGACACCGTTCGCCCATAACAACCGAGCTTTTCGACAAACGCCTTGTTACCGGCAGACGTCAGCGCCACTCGTTCCAGACCGGGCTGATTGTCCAGGCACACCGCCGTTCCGTAGGCGGTTTTGCTCGAGGCACTGGAGAACACCAATCGGGTCGCACCGAACAGCTGATTGTCCTGCAGGAAATCTGCCAGCATCGATGAGGTCAGAAACAGCGGCTTGAGCAAAATCTGCAGGTTTTCCGTTTCGGGACTGTAGTACGAATCCCAGCTGCAACGGGTGTATTGGTTGTAGGCCGAAGTCAGCGCCTGCCGATGTTGCGCAGCATCATAGAAACCACGCTCGGTAACGCGCTCCGGGCGCATCCAGAGATGGCTGGCAATCGGAAAATAACCGTAGAAGCGCTCTCCTACCGTTACGCCCTCGACCGTCGAAGCAATCACATCGGCAAAACCCCAGGCCGGTATGTGGCCCCATTCAGCCAGCCCCGTAGGAAAGAACCCCCAGTAATTCATCGAATCGCCATACGCGGCGTAGGTAATGTTGTTGGTGGTCAGTGCACAGCGGTCGATCTTCAGGATCACCTCCCCGTCAGCCGGAATCAGACTACGTTGCTCCTGTTCGATTCGACTCTGGTCGAGGGCGTTTTTGCGGGTGATCAGCCGTGTTACCGTGCTCGGACTTTGCATCTTTCCAACTCCTGCTGCGAGTGAATGGCGGGTAGCACCAGAGTAGTGGCAGCCGATGAAGAACGGGTTCGGAAACTCCAGGGGCCGCACCCCCACCCTCAATCCCCGCGCCAAGCCGTTGAAACGGCCGAGTCAGGCTCGGGCGATTTTCACCGTCGAGGCGATTTACGAGGCGTTTGTTCGGATTTGGCTGCGGGACGGCTGGTCGCGGTTGACCACTCGCGAAGTGGCGCTGGAAGCCGGCGTTGCGATTGGCACGCTCTATGACTATTTCCCGAGCAAGGAAGCCTTGCTGTCGGGGTACATCCGCCATTGTCTGGATACCGTGTTACAGCACCTGGATGAACACGTCATACGAGCGAACGACCTGGCCTGGCCAGCCCGGATCAAACGCCTCGTAGGCTTGACCTGCGACCCGAGCGAAGCCGGGCAGCCATTGTTTAGCCATGAAATGCTGGCTTTGGAACACCAGATCGCCGAATCGAAACATCATCGACGGGTATTCCAGGAGTTGTCGCAAAAATGGCGTGAGGCCTTTGCAGCCTGTAGCGACTTGCCCACACAACCGGCAGAAACAACCATCGACGCCTGGGTAATCATGGCCTGGGGCGGACGTCGTTATTGCATCACCGCGCAAGCGACGGCGGAGCAAACCGCCGCGTGGCTGTCGGAAATGGAAATGATGATCTGTAGCCGACTGTAGGAGCCGAGCTTGCTCGCGATGAGGCCATCCCCTTCAATATCGATGCTGGCTGTTACACCGCCATCGCAAGCAGGCTCGGCTCATACAGGGCTGTTCACACTTTTTTGTACTGTTCGACCCACTGCCCATAAGCATCGATGAATTTTTGCAGGAACGGCTTGAGCGACTCGGACAACTTGCCCGCCTCGTCGAACGCTGTACCGGCGCCGCTGATGTACGCTTCCGGTTGCTGCATGCACGGCACATCGAGAAACACCATGGACTGGCGCAGGTGATGGTTGGCACCAAATCCGCCAACCGCCCCGGGTGAAACGCTGATCACCGCCCCTGGCTTGCCACCCCAAGCGCTCCTGCCATAGGGCCGCGAACCGACGTCAATCGCATTTTTCAGGGGCGCCGGTACCGAACGGTTGTATTCCGGGGTCACGAATAGCAACGCGTCGGATGAACTCACTTGTTGCCGGAAAGTGCTGTAGGCTGCCGGCGGTGATTCGCCATCGATGTCTTCGTTGTAGAGCGGCAAGTCGCCAATTTCGACGATATTGAGCTTGAGATTTGCAGGTGCCAGATCGGCCAGGGCCAACGCCACCTTGCGGTTGATCGATTCCTTTCTCAAGCTGCCGACCAGAACGGCGATCGTGTAGACATTGCTCATGGAAGATTCTCGACTGTCCGATGGAAAGAGCTTGTAGTTATAGATGACGATTCAAGCAGTGGGCGACCGAAAAATGCCGCCCCTGACTATTTTTTTCCTGTAGGAAAACTTACCTCGCCCAACCACGGTCTACAGAACCGCAAATTGAGTGATTTATCTCCAGAGGTTCTAAGCAGATGGCAGCAGTACTCGTCAGTCAGTTCCATGCAAGAGACGCGGAAGGCCGTGTCTATTCCGTGCATGAGTTCCAGGAATCCACCCCTTCGGCAGACGGCCTCACCGCTGTCACCACTTACAAGCTGGCCATTGGCGATCGCGTCAACAAGCTTGATGAGAACGAGTTCCTGCTGGTGCAATCGGGCGTCACCCTCACTCGTGAACCCGTAGCCAACGTCGCCTCATAACCTCGCGTTATGAGCAGAAGTCTTATGCGCGGACTTGGGTTAGGATTCAGCCACTGACTCCCTCACCTGCTGAACATGGACTTCACGCATGCGTTTACGTCATATCGAAGTGATACACGCGCTTCTGCAGACCGGTCACCTGGGCACCGCCGCCGAATGGTTGCAGCTGCCAGTGGCCGAGGTCGAAAGCATTCTGCGTGACGCCGAGAGTCAGTTGGGTTTCATGTTGTTTTCCAGCGTGCGTGGACGCTTGCAGGCCACGCGCGAGGCGCGGGAATTGCAGGTCGAAATCGCCCATGTCTACGAGGCGCTCGAACCGGTCCAGCGTCTGGCCAACAGCCTTAAGCAATATCAGGCGCCCCCCCTTCGCATCATTTGCACGCCGCCCCTGGCTCAACAGTTGTTGCCCCAGAGCATCGCCGCCCTGCGCCGGCGTCTCCCCGATGTGCCTTGCAGCCTTCTGAGCCAACCCACTCGCGACATCGTCCGCAGCCTGCTGCTGCGCGAAAGCGATCTGGGCCTGAGCCTGCACGACCCCGATCATGCGGATATTCATTGCCAGGTCATTGCCCAAGGCAAACTGCAACTGTTGGCACCCCACGGCTGGCTGCAACCAAAGCAGAAATACATTTCACTGCAAGACCTGGCGGGCCAGTCGATGGTCGGCCTGGAAGGTCATGATCCGCTGAGCCCGGCGCTCGACAACAAACTGCACGGGCTGCGCCCTGCCCCCGTCGTCCACACCCGGGTTCAAACGCACCAGATGATGCGCAGCATGGTCGAGGCCGGTGAAGGTCTGGCGATTGTCGACCCGTTCACCGCGCTCGGGGCCAAATCCGCCGGCCTGGACGCCTGCCCGTTGGCGCCTGCCGTGCCGATCAGCGTTTATGCCCTGACCTTGAAGAACGGCGAGCCTTCCCCGGCCGCCCAGGCATTGCTGGATATCGTCACGGAACAAGCCGTGGCGATGTTGGCGAGCTGATCGGGTTTTCCAGCGGGTTACCGAACAATCGATACCAGAACAACGCAATCTCGGCGGTATTAGGGTCGATGCCGCGATAGCGCAGGTGATCGACACCGCCAATTACATACCCGCAGCGCTCATAGAGCCGGCAGGCACCCAGGTTGTTGTTCTGGGTTTCAAGCATGATGCCCGGCAGTTTCTTCTTGCGACTCCAGAACTGCGCCACATCCAGCAGCGCCTTGGCCACCCCATGCCGGCGTGCCGGCGCATGTACCGCCAACTCGTCGATGTGGGCAAAGCCGTTCCAGTTGGTGCTGATCACCAAATGCCCCACCGGCTCATCGTCGAGATAAGCCATGAAAATCGCACTGTCGGCGGCGTCGCGGAAACTGCTGAATTCCTCGGGATCAATGCCGTAGCATTTGCGGTAAGGGGTGATCGGCGTCACAGGCCACTGCTCCACCGTTTTGCCGATTTCGGCTGCACCATAGGCCGCGACTTCAAAACTGAAATCACTGCCCCAGATATAAGCGGCGAAACCATCGTCGGCGACGCGCACCGACAGCCCTGGGTATTTCGGATTCATGACCGGTTGCATACTGGGAAAGGTCCTCACTCCTTGATGCAATCGACGGTGTAATGCCGCCCATTGCCCTCGTCTTCGTGTTGCAAGCCGTGCACATCGGCGACAAACCCCGGGAAACTACTGTCGAACGTGCGGGCAAACGCCAGGTAATCGATAATCGAACGGGTTGACTCGGTAAAGCGTTCGCCGGGCATGATCAACGGGATCCCCGGCGGGTACGGCACCAGCATGACGGCGGCGATGCGGCCGTCCAGCGCATCGATCGACACCGCCTCCACCTCACCACGCACCAGTTGATCATAGGCGTCGGCCGGTTTCATGGCGATTTCGGGTAGCACCGTGTACATACGCTTGAGATGTTTGGCCGTGGCATTGCTGCGATAACAGGCATGCAGTTGATCGCAGAGATCGCGCAACCCCATGCCCTTGTAGCGCGCGCCGTCCTGCTGCGCCACGCACGGCAGGCAAGTCGCCAGGCTGACATTGCCATCATAGCTGCGCTTGAACTCCAGCAACTCGGTCAACAGCGTGCTCCACTTGCCCTTGGTGATGCCCATGGAGAACAGCACCAGGAACGAATACAAACCGGTCTTCTCGACGACCAGCCCGCGCTCCCAGAGGAACTTGCTGACCACCGCCGCCGGAATCCCGCGTTCACTCAAGGCGCCACCTGCGGTGAGACCCGGCATCACCAGCGTGACTTTGATCGGATCGAGCAACACATAGTCGTCAGTCACGCCGCCAAAGCCGTGCCAGTCGGCCTCCGGTTGCAGCAGCCAGTCTTCGGTGACCACGCGCTCGATGCCTTCCACCGACGGCGGTTGCCAGATCGAAAACCACCAATCGTCGGCAGCAATGTGCTGTCGCAGGTTCGCCAGCGCCCGGCGAAAACTCAAGGCCTCGTCGAACATTTCCTGTAACAAGGAACGACCGGCCGGGCCTTCCATCATGGCCGATGCCACGTCCAGCGACGCAATGATGCTGTATTGCGGCGACGTGGAAATATGCATCATGAACGCTTCGTTGAAACGGTCGCGGTCCAATTGCCGCGCGCCGCCATCCTGAACGTGAATCATCGAGGCCTGACTGAACGCCGCCAACAGCTTGTGCGTGGAATGGGTGGTGAACACCAGCGGGCTATCTTCGCTGCGGGAAGTGCCCATGCCGTAGCGCCCGGCGAAAAATTCGTGAAACGCCGCGTAGGCATACCAGGCCTCATCGAAATGCAGCACTTCGACGCTGTTGCCCAGGCTTTGCTTGATCAGTTCGGCGTTGTAACAGAGGCCGTCGTAGGTGGAATTGGTCACCACCGCCAGTTTGACCTTGGGGGCGCGACCCTTGGTCAACGGGCTGGCGTCGATCTTGGCCTGGATCGACTCGCGACTGAATTCGCTCAGCGGAATCGGGCCGATGATCCCCAGTTCGTTACGTTCCGGGCACAGATACAGCGGAATCGCGCCGGTCATGATGATCGAGTGCAGCACCGACTTGTGGCAATTACGGTCCACCAGCACCAGGTCATCGCGGGCAACCATGGAATGCCAGACGATTTTGTTCGCAGTCGAGGTGCCGTTGATCACGAAAAAAGTGTGATCGGCGCCGAAGTTGCGCGCCGCTCGTGCTTCCGCCTCGGCCAACGGGCCGGTGTGATCGAGCAGTGACCCCAGTTCGGGCACCGACACCGACAAATCCGAACGCAGGGTGTTTTCCCCGAAAAACTGGTGGAACGCCTGCCCCACCGGGCTCTTGTGATACGCCACACCGCCGCCATGGCCGGGCGTGTGCCAGGAATAATTAGAGTCGGCAGTGTGTTGCACCAACGCCTTGAAGAACGGTGGCAGCAAGCCATCCAGGTATTTGCGCGCGGCTCGCGCGACCTGCCGCGCCAGAAACGGCACGGTGTCTTCGAACAAATAGAGAATGCCGCGTAGCTGATTGAGTTCGTCCATGGCATCGGCCGGGGCGTTTTCCAGCGTCACTTGCTCACCCAGGGCGAAGATCGGCAAGTCCGGCGCACGCACCCGCGCCAGGCCGATCAGTTCGGCCATGTTTTGCAGCAGATGGGAGTTGGCGCTGGGGTCTTCGGCCGCGATCAACATGCACGAGAGGCCATGATGGGTCGACGCGACCAGTCGCCCCTCGGTGTAATCCACTGCAGAGACAATGCTGAAGCCTTCCTGCTCCAGCTCCCGGGCGATGCCACGCACGCGATCACCGGCGACAGTGTCGGCCTTGATGTCGCGATGGACGATCAGGACCGGGAATTTCAAATCTTTGTACATGGGGCTCAGTGTCCTGAGGCGGCAGGCCTTGGCTTGCCAATAACCTCAGGTTAGAGGGTTGAGGCGCATGTGGCGAGTGCAATGCCCCGAAATGGGTCATTGGGGGCGGTAGGCTTTATTGAGATCAAAAGATCGCAGCCTCGTTTCACTCGACAGCTCCTACAATGGAATGCGTGACCCTGTAGGAGCTGTCGAGTGAAACGAGGCTGCGATCTTTTTGAAGGACTTACGCCTGAGCTTCAGCCTCGGCGAGCTGCACCCACAGCGCCGGAGCGCCGGCAGATTTGGCGATGGCTTCCATCCGCGCCGCGTGACGGGCCAGATCGTCTTCGCTGGCGCGAATGATCCGCGTCGGCTGACGGTCGGCCGGCAAGCGACGGATTTCGGTGGCAGAGTTGTCTGCGCCTTCGCCGGAGCCATTGCCATCGGACGCGTTGCCGGCCAGCGACAGGCTGGTCTGGCCACCGGTCATGGTCAGGTAGACGTCGGCGAGGATCTCGGAGTCGAGCAAGGCGCCGTGAAGTTCACGGCCGGAGTTGTCGACGCCATAACGTTTGCACAAGGCGTCGAGGCTGTTGCGCTGCCCAGGGTGACGTTCCCGGGCCATCATCAGGGTGTCGAGAATCGAGCAGTGTTGCGTGATGTCGGCACGATCGTGCTGACCCATCAGGGCGAATTCGTTGTTGATGAACCCAACGTCGAACGCCGCGTTGTGGATGATCAGCTGCGCGCCCTTGATGAACTCGAAAAACTCATCGGCCACTTCAGTGAAGCGCGGCTTGCCCACCAGGAATTCGTTGGTAATGCCGTGGACGCCGATGGCGCCTTCGTCACTTTCGCGGTCCGGTTGCAGGTAAACGTGGAAATGCCGGCCCGTCAGGCGCCGACCAATCAACTCGACACAACCGATTTCGATAATCCGGTGGCCGTCGGTCACCGGCATGCCGGTGGTTTCGGTATCGAGTACAACGGATCTGGTGGCCATCAGTGCTCAGCTCTCAACGGGTCAATCGTGCAAAAACGGCGATGTTAACACGCTCACAGGATCCGCAGCGCACACAGACAAATGACTGATGCTCATGCAGTTTTTAACATTCATTAGCAATGATCATAAAGTTTGGCGCAGAACGGCTTGATAGCGTGTCCCCCTTGATTCCCCAAGGGTTTGAATTGTCATGAAAAGTACACGGCTCATCGTGTTGATTACCGGCCTGTTGAGCTCGGGCGCTCAGGCCACCAGTTTTGTCATCAGCACAGATATCACGCTGAGCCTGACCTTGAGCTCAACCAAAGGCACCAGCGGATCGTTCAAGGACGACAAAATCGTGCTGGCAGCCAAGGATGACGCGGCAGCGTTTGTGGCGAGCGAAGGGGAAATCCGCGGAGCGCGGATTGAAGCGGCATTCGAGAGCATTCGTGGGGGACTGAGCGATCAATACTCGGACCAACAACTGGCCACCGCCATCTTGATGCTGTGAACCCCGATTTTGCAGGAGCCGGCTTGCTGGCGATACGGTCCTGAGCCCTGCATCGATCTCGGGAACGTTATCGCCAGCAAGCCGGCGCCCACAGGGTTCGGGATGGGTCAGGCCTGTTTGTAGCCCCGGACTTCGTCCACACCACGGTTAGCCAACTGGTCCGCCCGTTCGTTGCCGTGATGCCCGATGTGCCCGCGCACCCATTTCCAGGTGACGTTGTGACGGTTGACCTGCTCATCCAGCAACTTCCACAGGTCAGCATTCTTCACCGGTTCTTTCGCCGCCGTTTTCCAGCCGCGTTTCTTCCAGTTGTCCATCCACTCGTTGATGCCTTTCATCACGTACTGGGAGTCGGTCACCAGCAGCACGTCGCAGGAACGCTTGAGTTCTTCCAGGCCGCGGATCGCGCCCATCAGTTCCATGCGGTTGTTGGTGGTGTTGGCTTCGCCACCCCAGAGTTCTTTTTCAACGCCTTTGCACACCAGCAATGCGCCCCAGCCGCCTGGGCCAGGGTTGCCTTTGCAGGCGCCATCGGTGAAGAGTTCTACGCTATCGCTCATGCCAATCTATCCAGAAAATGCGGTGGCTCGCCGATCTGCGATCGACGATGCCCGAGGCCGGGGCAACCCCGGCCGGGAATAAAAACAGGTATTACGGTTCGATATTACGTCGGTTGACCTTGGCCATGGGCAGGGGAATCAGCTTGCCCATCGGTTCGCGACGTTCCTGACGAAGCGGACGCAGGCCCACCACAATCTTGCGCGCCACCAATAAATAGAAGCCGCCGCCAGACAATTGCCAATCACCGGCCTTGCGCTCCCAGCCGGCCAGGCGGGCTTGCCAGGCGGGGGACGCAAGCGGCGGACGATAGCACCCGAAGCGGCGTTTCTCCAGCGCGAAGCCCAGCAGATTCAGCCAGTCGCCGACCCGTGAAGGTGAAATGCACCGGGCCTTGCGCAAGGCGTCATGGGCGAACACATGGCGCAAACCCCAGGTGCTCCAGGGGTTGATCCCGACAATCAGCAAGTGCCCGCCGGGGCGAACGCTGCTCGCCGCTTCACGCAGCAAACCGTGAGGCGAGAGGCAGAAATCCAGACCATGCTGCAGCACCACCACATCGGCGGCATGCTCGCTCAACGGCCAGGCTTGTTCTTCACAGACGATTTCGACACCCGGCAACGGCGCGCCGAGACGCACATTGCGCTGGACCTGCGGTGCCGACGGCGGAGTCTCGGCCGAAGGGCCGTAATGCACCAGATAGCCGCCGAAGAAGCGCCCCAACTCGTCTTCGAGCATGCGGCGCTCTTCGTCCAGCAGAAATTGCCCGAGGGGGCCGGACAGCCATTCACGGGCTGCGCTGATCAAGGCCAGCCAGTCAGGATCAGCCTGAGCGAACGCTTTATCGGTCATTGCATTCTCCAACGCGCCAGGAAGTTCTAAGATGCGCCATTGTTTTCCGCTTGGCGAATCCGACGATGATACAGATCACAGCCCTGCCCGCCTTCACCGACAACTACATCTGGTTGTTACAAGACCCTGACTCCCGGCGCTGCGCCGTAGTCGATCCGGGCGATGCCGCGCCGGTACAGGCCTGGCTTGCGGCCCATCCGGGTTGGGTGCTGAGTGATATTCTGATCACTCACCATCATCACGACCATGTCGGCGGTGTCGAACAGCTGAAAAAAGCGACAGACGCGAGGGTCTACGGCCCGGCCAGCGAAACCATCCCGGCGCGGGACGTCGCGCTCAAGGACAACGATCGCATCAACGTACTGGGTTGGGACTTCGATGTGATCGCCGTTCCCGGTCATACCCTGGGGCACATCGCCTTCTACCATGAGGGAGCGCTGTTTTGCGGTGACACCCTGTTCGCCGCCGGTTGCGGGCGCCTGTTCGAAGGCACGCCCGAGCAAATGCATACTTCGCTGACGCGTCTGGCTTCGTATCCAGAGGATACGCGGGTCTATTGCACCCATGAATACACCTTGAGCAACCTGCGCTTCGCCGTAGCAGTCGAGCCAGGCAACCTGCATACCGCCGATCGCCTGGCCAAAGTCACCGAACAACGGGAAGCCGGAATCATCACGCTGCCCTCTACGCTAGGCCTCGAAAAGCTGACAAACCCGTTTTTGCGTACCGGCGAAACATCCGTTAAAGAAAAAGTGGACGAACGGAATGGACCCGATAACCGGGCTCCGAGTGCGGTTTTTGCTGCCTTGCGTGCCTGGAAAGATAAGTTCTGACAGGGCTTGCCGAGGGCGCGAAAAATCTGAATGGTTGACCGCAGGGGGTGCGCTTTCTAGAATCGCCCGACATTTTTGCCCGGAACTTACTTCCAGCCAATGTCGTCATCTATTCGTAAAGCCATCAATTCAGACGCATTGACCCGCCTGGCTCAAGCCATAGCGGTGGCTGTGTCCGCCACATTGGCGGGCTGTTCCAGCCATGTGCCGCAGACCGAAGCGGCCCACACTCCCAATATCGCCGCTCGAGCCAAACAGAAGCCTATCTGGCTCAGCGAAAAGCCGACCCCGCAAATTCCACAGGACGTCTGGGAGCGCATGCGCCAGGGCTTCCAGTTGCAGGAAGGCCTGGGCGTCAACCCGCGCATCGAGCAACAGCGCCTGTGGTTCGCCAGTAATCCTTCTTTCCTCGAAAACGCCGGCGAACGCGGCAGCCTCTACATTCACTACATCGTCGAACGCCTGGAAGAACGCAACATGCCGCTGGAACTGGCGCTGCTGCCAGTGATTGAAAGCGCCTACAACCCGATGGCCTATTCCCGGGCCGATGCGGTTGGCTTGTGGCAATTCATTCCCTCCACCGGGCGTTATTTCAACCTGCGTCAGACCCGTTTCTATGATGGCCGTCGCGACATCACCGCTTCGACCACCGCCGCAATGGATTACCTGACCCGCCTGCACGACATGTTCAACGGCGACTGGCTGCTGGCCCTGGCGGCCTACAACGCCGGTGAAGGCACGGTCAGCCGGGCTATCGAGCGCAACGAAAGGCTCGGCCTGCCAACCGATTACTGGAACCTGCCGCTGCCGTCCGAAACCCAGGCTTATGTACCGAAGTTGCTGGCCCTGTCGCAAGTGGTGCTGGCGCCGGAAGCCTACGGCGTGAACCTGAACCCGATCGCCAACGAGCCGTATTTCCAGGTCGTCGAAATCAACCAGCGCATGGACCTGTCCAAGGTAGCCGCGGTGGCCAATATCGACGAAGACGAACTGTTCCAGCTCAACCCTGCCTTCAAGCAGCGCACCACTATCGACGGCCCTCAGCATTTGCTGGTGCCGACGTCCAAGGCGCAGTTGCTGACCGCCAGCCTGTCGACCATGCGTCCCGAAGAGTTGATCAGCAAGAAGCCGCTCAAGCCGGTTTTCGAAGGCGCTGATGAATCCGAAATTGCCAGCCTGAAACGCGCCTACCGTGTAAAACGCGGCGATAACCTGGCCGCCATCGCCAAGGCCAACAAGGTCGACGTCAAGGACCTGCAGCGCTGGAACAAAATGACCGGCAAGAACCTCAAGGTCGGCCAGACGCTGGTGATGCAGGACAAGTCCAAAGGCAACACCGGACGCGTCAACACCGTCGTGGCGGCCAATACCAAGACGAAGACCAAGACGCCGCAGACCCAATACAAGGTCCAGCAAGGTGATTCACTGTACATCGTAGCCAAGCGTTTCAACGTTGAAATGCAGCACCTCAAGCGCTGGAATCCGCGTGTCGGCCAAGCGTTGAAGCCGGGGCAGATGCTGACGGTTGCTTCGCCACACTAAAAAAAGAGCCCCTGACTTCAGGGGCTTTTTTTTGTCGAAACACCGTTAAACAGGTTCACGCTAACCCTGTAGGAGCCGGCTTGCTGGCGATGGGCTGAAGTGCGCCGCATTTAACCCGATTTCACGCGTTATCGTTAACGGCCATCGCCAGCAAGCCGGCTCCTAAAGGGTTTGGATCAAATCGGCCTCCAAGGCGCCACAGGTATCAACATAGACAATTAAGGGGTCGTTAAATCCCCGTCTTTTTCCTGTCCATACAAGCTGTTACTGTACGGCCCACAAAGCCCAAGCCGCCTGGATCGGATCTCTGACTTGAAGCGTCCCCTCCTCCTGCTCCTGATCAGCCTGGCCTTGAGCTCCTCCGCAAGTGCGACGATCAGCGAAAGCCATGGTTATGCGCAGTTCGGTACGCTCAAGTACCCGGCCAGATTTACCCACTTCGATTGGGTCAACCCGCAAGCGCCCAAGGGCGGTACGTTGCGGGTGATGGCGTTTGGCACCTTCGATACGCTCAATCCCTACACATTCAAGGGCTCGAGCCCGGTCTCCACCGCGAATTTCCTGCAATACGGCATCAACGAACTGAACGAACCGCTGATGGTCGGCACTGGCCAGTACGCACCGTCCGGCGACGAGCCGACGTCCAGTTATGGCTTGATCGCCCAATCGGTGGAATACAGCGAAGACCGCAGTTGGGTAGTGTTCAACCTGCGCCCCGAAGCACGATTTCACGATGGCACGCCGATCACCGCGTACGACGTCGCGTTCTCTTACCGGTTGCTGCTCAAGGAAGGCCATCCGCAATACCGCACCAATCTTCAGGAAGTGTTGCGGGTGGATGTACTCAACCCGCAGCGCATTCGTTTTGTTTTCAAGCGTGCCGGTAATCCGCTGCTGATCCTGCGCCTGGGCGAGTTGCCGGTGTTGCCGCAACATTACTGGAAAGGTCGCGACTTCAAGGCCACCACCTTCGAGCCGCCGCTGGGCAGCGGGCCGTACCGCATCACCTCGGTCACGCCTGGACGCCAGATCGTGTTCGAACGGGTCAAGGATTACTGGGGCAAAGACCTGCCGGTCAATCGCGGCAAGTACAACGTCGACCGCATGGAAGTCGAGTTCTACCGCGACAGCGACGTCGCGTTCGAAGCCTTCAAGGCCGGCGAGTTCGATATCTACATCGAGCATCAGGCGAAGAACTGGGAAAACGGTTACAACTTCCCGGCCGTGCGACGTGGCGATGTCATCAAGGCGCAGATCCCGCATCAGATCCCGACCCAGAGCCAGGGCCTGTTCATGAACACCCGGCGAGCGGCGTTTTCCGACGCCAGGGTCCGTGAAGCGCTGGGGCTGATGTTCGACTTCGAGTGGACCAATCGCACGCTGTTCAGCGGCGCCTACAAGCGCGCCCTGAGTTATTACCCCAACAGCGAGTTCTCGGCCACCGGTCTTCCGGTCGGTCATGAATGGTTGATGCTCAAGCCGTACCGCGAACAGTTGCCCGCCAAGCTGCTCACCGAGCCGTTCAGCCTGCCGCAGACCCAAGGGCGCGGCATTCCAAGGGAAAACATGCGCAAGGCCCTGAGCCTGCTCGCGGAAGCTGGCTGGAAGCTTGACGGCCAACGCGTACAGAACGCTGCCAAACAGCCGCTGCGCCTGGAAATCCTGCTGGTCAACCCGAACCTGGAACGCATCCTCCAGCCTTATGTCGAGAACCTCGCCAGCATCGGCATCGACGCCCGGCTGCGCACGGTGGACCGCGCCCAGTACAAACAGCGCCTCGACCAGTTCGATTTCGACATGATCCTGATGACCCTCAACCAGACCCTCAGCCCCGGCCTGGAGCAATGGCAGTATTTCCATTCCAGCCAGGTCGGGGTCAAGGGCAGCAAAAACTACGCGGGCATCGCCAATCCGGTGGTCGATCATCTACTTGAACAATTGCTCGCCGCCCAGACACGCGATGAACAGGTTGCCGCCGGCAAAGCCCTGGACCGCGTGCTGTTGTGGCAGCACTACATCATTCCCAACTGGTACCTCAATTATCACCGCCTGGCCTACCGCAACCGGTTCGCCTTTGTCACCACGCCGCCCTATACCCTGGGCCTGAGTGCGTGGTGGCTGAAGTCTTCGGAGAAAGATCGATGAAACCCGTACGCGCCCTGCTCTTGCAGGCCAGCGGCCTGTTGTTCGCCGGGCTGGCCTGTGCCGCCCCGCAACACGCCCTGACCTTGTACAACGAGCCGCCGAAATACCCTGCCGATTTCAAGCATTTCGACTATGTGAACCCGGATGCGCCCAAGGGCGGAATCTTTCGCCAGGCCGGGTTCGGTGGCTTCGACAGCCTCAATCCATTCATCAGCAAAGGCGTACCGGCCGACGATATCAGCCTCATCTACGACACCCTGGCCAAACAGGGCCTCGATGAGCCGTTCACCGAATACGGACTGGTCGCCGGCAAGATCGAAAAGGCCCCGGACAACAGCTGGGTGCGGTTCTACCTGCGCCCTGAAGCGCGCTTCCACGATGGTCATCCGATCCGTGCCGAAGACGTGGTGTTCAGCTTCCAGACCCTGATCAAGGACGGCGCCCCGCTGTACCGCGGTTACTACAGCGATGTCGAAGAAGCCGTCGCCGAAGACCCGCTCACCGTCCTGTTCAAGTTCAAACACAACAACAACCGCGAACTGCCGCTGATCCTCGGCCAGTTGCCGGTACTGCCCAAACACTGGTGGGCGACGCGGGATTTCAACAAGGGCAACCTGGAAATGCCATTGGGCAGCGGTCCGTACAAGGTCAGCGAAGTGAAGGCCGGACGCTCGATTCGCTACGAGCGGGTCAAGGATTACTGGGGCAAGGACCTGCCGGCCAACCGTGGTTTCTACAACTTCGACGTGATGACCACCGATTACTACCGCGACAACACCGTGGCCCTGGAAGCACTCAAGGCCGGTCAGTTCGATTTCTGGCTGGAAATGAGCGCGAAGAACTGGGCCAACGCCTACAACATCCCGGCGGTCACCGAAGGTCGGCTGAACAAGGAACAGATCCCCAACGGCAACCCCACCGGCATGCAGGGCTTTGTGTTCAACCTGCGCCGCCCGGTGTTCCAGGACGTGCGCGTGCGTCAGGCCCTGACGCTGTTGCTGGACTTCGAATGGACCAACAAGCAACTGTTCAACGGTGCCTATGTGCGCACCCGCAGTTACTTCGAAAACTCGGAAATGGCCGCCACCGGTTTGCCGGATGCCGATCAACTGGCCATTCTCGACCCGTTCCGCGGCAAGATCCCCGAGCAAGTGTTCACCGAGGCGTTCCAGAACCCGGTGACCGATGCCAGCGGCATGATCCGCACGCAGCAGCGCAAGGCTTACCAATTGCTGCAAGAAGCAGGCTGGCGGATCGTCGACGACAAAATGGTCGACGCCAACGGCAAACCGGTGACCATCGAATTCCTGCTCGCGCAGACCGAATTCGAGCGGGTGCTGCTGCCGTTCAAGCGCAACCTCAGCGATCTGGGCATCGACCTGGTGATCCGCCGGGTCGACGTTTCGCAGTACATCAACCGCGTGCGTTCACGGGACTTCGACATGATCGTCGGCAGCTTCCCGCAGTCCAACTCGCCGGGTAACGAACAGCGTGAATTCTGGATGTCTGCCGCCGCCGATAAACCCGGCAGCCGCAACTCCATGGGTTTGAAAGACCCGGTGGTGGACCAACTGGTCGAGCAACTGATCAACGCCGACTCGCGCAACAGCCTGGTGGCCCACGCCCGCGCGCTGGACCGCGTGCTGCAATGGGGCTATTACGTGATCCCCAACTGGCACATCAAGACCTGGCGCGTGGCTTACTGGAACCACATCGGCCATCCGAAAATCTCGCCCCGGTACGACATCGGCACGGCCACCTGGTGGATCAAGCCCAACGTGACACCGGCGATAGAAGTCGAAACCAAACTGCAAGCCGACCCTGCGGGCACGGAGTAATAAATGCTGGCGTATATTTTTCGGCGACTGCTGCTGATCATCCCGACCTTGTTCGGCATCCTGCTGATCAACTTCGTGATCATCCAGGCCGCCCCCGGCGGGCCGGTGGAACAGATGATCGCAAAGCTCGAAGGCTTCGAAGGCGCCACCAGCCGCATTGCCGGCGGCGGTGCCGAAGTGTCGGTGGCCGGTTCCGCCTATCGCGGTGCGCAGGGCCTGGACCCGATGCTGGTCAAGGAAATCGAGCACATGTACGGCTTCGACAAATCGGCGCCGGAGCGTTTGTGGATCATGGTCAAGAACTACGCCACCCTGGACTTCGGCGACAGCTTCTTCCGCGACGCCAAGGTCATCGACCTGATCAAGGAAAAGATGCCCGTATCGATTTCCCTGGGGCTGTGGAGCACGCTGATCATGTACCTGGTGTCGATCCCGCTGGGGATCGCCAAGGCTACGCGGCACGGCAGCCACTTCGATGTCTGGACCAGTTCGGCGATCATCGTCGGCTACGCGATCCCGGCGTTCCTGTTCGCCATCCTGCTGATCGTGGTGTTTGCCGGCGGCAGCTACTTCGACTGGTTCCCGCTAAGGGGCCTGACTTCGAACAACTTCGATGAGTTGAGCATGGGCGGCAAGGTGCTCGATTACTTCTGGCACCTGGCGTTGCCGGTGACCGCACTGGTGATCGGCAACTTCGCGACCATGACCCTGCTCACCAAAAACAGCTTCCTCGATGAAATCAACAAGCAGTACGTGGTGACCGCAAAAGCCAAAGGCCTGACCAATCACCGCGTGCTTTACGGCCATGTTTTCCGTAACGCCATGCTGTTGGTGATCGCCGGTTTCCCGTCGGCCTTCATCGGGATTTTCTTCACCGGCTCGTTGTTGGTCGAGGTGATTTTCTCCCTCGACGGACTGGGGCTGATGAGTTTCGAAGCCGCGATCAACCGTGATTACCCGGTGGTCTTCGGCACCCTGTTCATCTTCACGCTGCTGGGGCTGGTAGTGAAACTGATCGGCGATCTCACCTACACCTTTGTCGATCCGCGCATCGATTTCGAAAGCCGGGAGCATTGAGATGAACCTGTCCCCTCTCAATCGTCGGCGTTTCGAACTGTTCAAGGCCAACAAGCGTGGCTGGTGGTCACTGTGGCTGTTTCTCGTGCTGTTCGGCCTGAGCCTCGGCGCCGAGCTGATCGCCAACGACAAACCGCTGGTGGTGCATTACGACAACAGCTGGTATTTCCCGGCACTCAAGCGTTACCCGGAAACCGCGTTCGGCGGCGAGTTCCCACTGGAGGCCAACTACAAGAGCCCGTACATCCGCGAACTGCTCAAGGCCAAGGACGCCTGGGTGCTGTGGGCGCCGATCCCCTACAGTTACCAAAGCATCAACTACGACCTGAAAGTCCCGGCCCCGGCGCCACCGTCGACCGACAACCTGCTGGGCACGGACGATCAGGGGCGCGACGTGTTGGCGCGGGTTATTTACGGCTTCCGGATTTCGGTGCTGTTCGCGCTGACCCTGACCATTCTCAGCTCGATCATCGGCGTGATTGCCGGTGCCTTGCAGGGGTTCTATGGCGGCTGGGTCGATCTGGCCGGGCAGCGTTTCCTGGAGATCTGGTCCGGGTTGCCGGTGCTGTATCTGCTGATCATTCTGGCCAGCTTCGTCCAGCCGAATTTCTGGTGGCTGCTGGGGATCATGTTGCTGTTTTCGTGGATGAGCCTGGTGGACGTAGTCCGCGCCGAATTCCTGCGCGGACGCAACCTCGAATATGTGCGCGCGGCCCGGGCGCTGGGGATGCAGAATGGTGCGATCATGTTCCGCCATATCCTGCCCAACGCCATGGTCTCGACCATGACCTTCATGCCGTTCATCCTGACCGGCGCCATCGGCACGCTGACCGCGCTGGACTTCCTGGGTTTCGGGCTGCCGCCCGGCGCGCCGTCGCTGGGTGAGCTGGTGGCCCAGGGCAAATCCAACCTGCAAGCGCCATGGCTCGGCATGAGCGCGTTTGCGGTGCTGGCGTTGATGTTGAGTCTGCTGGTGTTCATCGGCGAGTCCGCTCGCGATGCCTTCGACCCGAGGAAGTGAAATGAATCAGGACAATCTGATCGAAGTGCGCGACCTGTCCGTCGAGTTCGTCGTCGGCGATCGCTGTCAGCGTGTGGTCGAAGGCGTCAGTTTCGACATCAAGCGCGGCGAAACCCTGGCGCTGGTCGGCGAAAGCGGTTCCGGCAAATCGGTGACCGCGCACTCGATCCTGCGCTTGCTGCCCTACCCGCTCGCCCGGCATCCGTCCGGCACCATCGAGTATTCCGGGCAAAACCTGCTGAGCCTGAAAGAGAAAACCATCCGCCACATCCGCGGCAACCGGATCGCGATGATCTTTCAGGAGCCAATGACTTCGCTCAATCCGCTGCACTCGATCGAGAAGCAGATCAACGAAGTCCTCGGCATTCACAAAGGTTTGATCGGCAAAGTCGCGACCAAACGCACGCTGGAACTGCTGGAGATGGTCGGCATTCCGGAACCCGAGAAGCGCCTGAAAGCACTGCCCCACGAATTGTCCGGTGGCCAGCGTCAGCGGGTGATGATCGCCATGGCCCTGGCCAACGAGCCGGAACTGCTGATCGCCGATGAACCGACCACCGCGCTGGACGTGACCGTTCAGCTGAAAATCCTCGAATTGCTCAAGGAATTGCAGGCCCGCCTGGGCATGGCGTTGCTACTGATCAGTCACGATTTGAACCTTGTGCGAAGAATTGCGCATCGCGTATGTGTCATGCAGCGCGGTTGCATCGTCGAACAGGCATCGTGCGAAGAGTTGTTCCGCGCGCCGCAGCATCCGTACACTCGGGAATTGCTGGCAGCGGAGCCCAGCGGCAAGCCGGCGACCAACGTAATTGGCCCGCCATTGCTGCAGGTCGAGGACCTGAAAGTCTGGTTCCCGATCAAGAAAGGCTTGCTGAAAAAGACCGTCGACCACATCAAAGCGGTGGACGGGATAAACTTCAGCCTCCCTCAGGGCCAGACGCTGGGGATTGTGGGGGAAAGCGGTTCGGGCAAGTCGACACTCGGTCTGGCGATCTTGCGACTGATTGGCAGCAAAGGCGCAATCCGTTTTGAAGGCAAACAGCTAGACTGCCTGACGCAACAACAGGTTCGGCCTCTGCGTCGGGAGATGCAGGTGGTGTTTCAGGACCCGTTCGGCAGCCTGAGCCCGAGGATGTGCGTGAGCCAGATCGTCGGCGAAGGCCTGCGGATCCACAAGATGGGCACCGAGGCGGAACAGGAACAAGCGATTATTGCGGCACTCAAGGAGGTAGGTCTGGATCCGGAAACCCGGCACCGCTACCCCCACGAATTTTCCGGCGGGCAGCGGCAGAGAATCGCCATTGCCCGGGCATTAGTGCTAAAACCGGCGCTGATTCTGCTGGACGAGCCGACATCGGCCCTCGACCGGACAGTGCAGCGCCAAGTGGTGGAGCTGCTGCGTTCACTGCAAACCAAGTACAACCTGACGTATCTGTTTATCAGCCATGACCTGGCTGTCGTCAAAGCGCTGAGCCACCAGCTGATGGTGGTCAAGCATGGCCAAGTGGTCGAACAGGGAGACGCGCAAAGTATCTTTGCCGCTCCCCAACATCCGTATACACAGCAGTTGCTGGAAGCCGCTTTTCTGGCACCAGCCACTGCGCAATAACCTGAAAGAGAGGAGCAACACATGGGTTTTCTCGCCGGTAAGCGCGTACTGATCGTCGGTGTCGCCAGCAAGCTGTCCATCGCATCCGGCATCGCTGCCGCCATGCATCGCGAGGGCGCTGAGCTTGCCTTCACTTATCAGAACGACAAACTCAAGGGTCGTGTCGAAGAGTTCGCACAAAGCTGGGGTTCCAACCCTGACCTGTGCTTCCCGTGCGACGTGGCCAGCGATGAAGAAATCGCCAAGGTCTTCGAAGCGCTGAGCAAGAAGTGGGACGGCCTGGATTGCATCGTGCACTCCGTTGGCTTCGCCCCGGGCGACCAACTGGACGGCGACTTCACCGAAGCCACCACCCGTGAAGGTTTCCGCATCGCTCACGACATCAGCGCCTACAGCTTCGTGGCCCTGGCCAAGGCTGGCCGCGAAATGATGAAAGGCCGCAACGGCAGCCTGCTGACCCTGTCGTACCTGGGCGCCGAGCGCACCATGCCGAACTACAACGTAATGGGCATGGCCAAGGCTTCGCTGGAAGCTGGCGTGCGTTACCTGGCCGGCTCCCTGGGCCCGGACGGCACCCGCGTCAACTGCGTATCGGCCGGTCCGATCCGCACCCTCGCCGCTTCCGGCATCAAGAACTTCCGCAAGATGCTGGCCGCCAACGAAGCGCAAACGCCGCTGCGTCGCAACGTCACCATCGAAGAAGTCGGCAACGCCGGCGCCTTCCTGTGCTCGGACCTGGCGTCCGGCATCAGCGGTGAAATCATGTACGTGGACGGTGGTTTCAACACCACGGCCATGGGCAGCCTCGAAGAGTAATCTTCGGCTCGGCAACTAAAAAACCCGCCTCGATAGGCGGGTTTTTTTGTGCCTGCAATTTCAGCCTTGACGCAATCCCCTGTAGGAGCCGGCTTGCTGGCGATGTCAATTTCACGGCCGACATTTGCTGTGAGTCGAACATCGCTATCGCCAGCAAGCCGGCTCCTACAGGGGTTGTGTGTTCAGGTCTATCAGGGTCAGGCACTTGGCAAACAGTTGCTGGATCGGCGCCGGCTCCCTGGGCCCGGACGGCACCCGCGTCAACTGCGTATCGGCCGGTCCGATCCGCACCCTCGCCGCTTCCGGCATCAAGAACTTCCGCAAGATGCTGGCCGCCAACGAAGCGCAAACGCCGCTGCGTCGCAACGTCACCATCGAAGAAGTCGGCAACGCCGGCGCCTTCCTGTGCTCGGACCTGGCGTCCGGTATCAGCGGTGAAATCATGTACGTGGACGGTGGTTTCAACACCACGGCCATGGGCAGCCTCGAAGAGTAATCTTCGGCTCGGCAACTAAAAAACCCGCCTCGATAGGCGGGTTTTTTGTGCCTGCAATTTCAGCCTTGACGCAATCCCCTGTAGGAGCCGGCTTGCTGGCGATGTCAATTTCACGGCCGACATTTGCTGTGAGTCGAACATCGCTATCGCCAGCAAGCCGGCTCCTACAGGGGTTGTGTGTTCAGGTCTATCAGGGTCAGGCACTTGGCAAACAGTTGCTGGATCGGCTGCATGCGCTGGCTGTACCGCTGCAACAACACAATCTCGCGGTAAAAGGTCAATTCGCCCAACCGGATGATCCTGACCTTCGCGCCATACTCAAGCCACAACCCGGCTTCGGGAAGCAGCGAAACACCCAATCCGCATTCAACCATTTTGACGATGGCCTCCAGCTCATCCAGCTCCAAAGCCACTTGCACATCAATCTGCTGCTCACGCAGAAACCGCGTCACCAGGCGACCACCGAATGAATTGCGGTCGTAGCGCACATGGGGATGGCTCGCGAGGATCTGCAACGGATCATCACCCTCAAGCTCCGGCGGCACGATCAGCACAAACGGTTCCCGGCGGATGACCTGCGCCGACAGCTCCTTGGGTAAGTCAAACGGCGGTCTGATCAGGATCGCCAGATCCACTTCGCCGGTGTCCACCTGGCTCAACAGGTTCAGCGACACGCCGGGCACCAGTTTCGGTTCAAGCAGCGGTGCTTGCTGGCGCAGACGCAACAACGCCTGGGGCAGCAACCCGGTCTGGGCCGTGGCCACGGCGCCAATCTTCAATTCGCCGCGGTACTCGCTGACATCGTCGCTGACCGCCATGCGGCTGAAGGATTCCAGCATTTCCCTGGCCATCGGCAATGCCCGTTGCCCCGCCGCATTGAGAATCGCCTGACGCCCGGTGCGGTCGAACAGCCGAATGCCCAGCGCCTGCTCCAGGTTACGCATCTGTGCGCTGACTGCCGACTGCGTCAAACCGATGTGCATGCCGGCCGCAGCAAACGTTCCATAGCGCGTCACGGCGATAAAGGTCTTCAGTTCACGCAGCATGACAGTCTCGATTGATCAAAATATTTTGAGCTCGATGCAAAAACTATCGTCTTTCAATCAAAAAGCACAGCGCTAAACTCCACTTCAACCACCGTCAATCTGCGAGGCACAGCGATGCAACTCTCTCCTTTTCACCTGGCCATCCCGGTATACGACCTTGCTGCCGCCCGGAATTTTTACCGTGACGTGTTTGGCCTTGAGGAAGGTCGCTCCAGCGACCATTGGGTTGACTTCAATTTTTTCGGTCATCAACTGGTGATTCACCTGGCGCCGAAAAACGCCTCCCAAGAAGCGGCGCACACCAACGCCGTGGACGGGCACGACGTACCGGTGCCGCATTTTGGCGTGGTGTTGGGAATGAACGAATGGGAAGGCCTGGCTGAACGGCTGAAGGCGCGCGATACCCGATTCGTGATTGAACCGGGCATTCGGTTTCAGGGGTTGGTGGGTGAGCAGGCGACGATGTTTCTGTTTGATCCCTGTGGTAATGCGCTGGAGTTCAAGGCGTTCAAGGACATCAGTCAGTTGTTTGCCAAAAGGATTGGGTGAATGTAAGGACGCCTTCGCGAGCAAGCCCGCTCCCACATTGGATTGGCGGTGTGCCAAAGATTTATGACACACAGAAGATCGAATGTGGGAGCGGGCTTGCTCGCGAAGAGGCCGGCTCATCCACCGCAAAACTTCAGGCTACGGATGCAACGCCCTCTCAGCCTCAATCAGCAATTCATCGATCGAGTGGTGAAGAGGGTCGAACTCAACCTGCCCAATGCAGAACCGAATGTCATAACCGCGACGCATCGTGGCATTGCGCTCATCGAGGATTTCTTCAAGTCTCGCCTTGATCGCAGCGATGTCGACCGCGGATGACCCCGTCAACAACGCAACAAACTCATCATCCCCGAGTCGCCCGATCACATCGCTTTCGCGAAAGGCGATGCGCAGCACGTCGGCGAAGGTTTTCAGCGCATCGTCACCCTCGGCACGACCGTACAGATAGTTGATGTGCTTGAAGTTATCGAGGTCGAAAAACAGCAATGTGGCCGGTATTTCCAGGCGCTGACAGGTTTCCAGCCCCAATTGGGCCAGTGATGTGAAGCCGTGACGATTGGAGAGCAGCGTCAGCTCATCCATGCTCGCCATGGTCACGCCGATCACTTCCTGCTCGGCCTGGCGCGCCCTGTCACGCAGTACTTCACGTGCCTGTTGCGGCGAAAGCGAAGGGTCTGCGCCAGCGCCATGTTTAACCGGTTTGCCTGGGATCAGCATCACTTACTCCAGTGGCGGATATGTACTTTAGAGTCGTCCCGACCCGCTTTGACTCCCTGCTAACAGACCGCCGGTCAACTACCGGCCACCGGACAAGGCCCGCCAGCCTCTGCCCAGTGCTTGAATTGAGCCACGAAAATGTCGTGCGGCACCGGCACTGGCGCCCTTCCCTCACCCGGATTCCAGCCCCACAGCACCAGTTTGTCGTCGCTGACATGTTTGATCAGCGCCGCGAAATCCCGGTCACCGTTGCTGCTGCGATCCTTGATCATCGCGCACAGTTTGTCGGCCGGCAGCCCGATCCAGGCCATTTTGTGCGCCGCGGGCGGCAGGCTCCAGTGCGGAGCACCCGGCGGCGCATGCGGGCCGTAACTGGCCGGCGGGTTTCTTTCGGCGTGGCACGTGGCGCAGGGCAAACCCGCCGCGCCCTTGCCGTCCATGCCCCGAACCACGTTCATCGCATGGGGTAGCCCGGCGTCAAACTGCAACGGCGAATCACCGGGGATGTGGCAGTTCTGGCAACGCGGGCTCTGGAAGACTTTTTGCACGGTATCGAAAGCCTTCAATGCTTCCTTGTCTTCGGCGAACAGGTCCGAGGCGTAGGCCGTCAGGCCGATCAGCACCACCGCACCCAGCACAAGATGTCGTTTCATCTCACACCCCCGACAGTTGCAAGGGTAATTCGCGCAACCGTTGCCCGGTCAGGGCGAACACGGCGTTGGCCACGGCCGGTGCCGTCGGCGGTACGCCAGCCTCGCCGATGCCACCGGGTTTATCGGTGCTGGGCACAATGTGCACTTCGACCACCGACATCTCATTGAGCCGCAACACTTGATAGTCGTGGTAATTGGACTGTTGCACCTCGCCGTTCTTGAAGGTCAGCTTGCTGTGCAAGGTAAACCCGAGGCCAAAGGTGATGGCCGATTCCATTTGCGCCGCGATGCTCATCGGGTTGACCGCAATCCCGCAGTCCACCGCGCAGACCACCCGGTGCACGCGGATCGACAGGTTGTCCTGGGACACCTCGGCGACCTGCGCGACGTAGCTGCCGAAAGACTCATGCACCGCAACACCCAGCGCATGGCCGTCCGGCAAAGGCGCTGTCCAGTTGGCTTTTTCGACGGCCAGGTTCAACACCCCCAGATGCCGCGGATGCGCCTTGAGCAGGGTTCGTCGGTACTCCACCGGATCCTTGCCAGCCGCCTCGGCCAGCTCGTCGATCAGCGACTCCATCACGAACGCAGTGTGGGTATGCCCGACCGAACGCAGCCACAGCACGGTGATGCCGGTTTTCGGCGAATGCAGTTCCACCTGATGGTTGATCATCCCCGCCAGATAAGGACTGTCGGCAACGCCTTCGACCGACGTCTTGTCGATGCCGTCCTTGACCATGGTCGCCTCCAGCATGGTGCCGGCCATGATCGACTGCCCGACCATCATGTGCTTCCACGCCATCGGCATCCCGTCAGCATCCAGCCCGACGCGCGCCTGGTGCAGGAACGCCGAGCGATAGTAGCCGCCGCGAATGTCATCTTCCCGCGACCACACGGTTTTCACCGGCCCGCCCGCCGCTTTTGCAACCTCCACGGCCTCAGCGACAAAGTCCGAAGTCGGATTGGCCCGACGGCCGAAACCGCCGCCCAGGAACTCGGTATGAATCTCGACCTGTTCGGGTTTGAGCCCGGTGATTTTGCCCGCGATCATTTGATCGAGGGTTTGAAACTGCGTACCGGTCCAGATCTCGCATTTGTCCTGGGTGATCTTGACCGTGCAATTGAGCGGTTCCATCGGTGCATGAGCCAGGTACGGCACGCTGTACTCGACGTCGATGGATTTTGCCGCTTTGGATAATGCCGCCTCGGCATCGCCCGCCTTGCTCGCCGGGGCGCCAGGGGTGGCCGCGAGTTTGCGGAAGCTCTCCAGCAGGTTCTGACTATCGAGAGCGGCGTTCGGCCCCAGATCCCAATCGACCTTGAGCGCATCGCGCCCCAGCTTCGCCGCCCAATAATGATCGGCAATCACTGCAACGCCGGTCGGCACTTGCACCACTTTGTGCACGCCCGGTATCTCCAGCGCTTCGGCACCCTCAAAGGATTTGACGTGACCACCCAATACCGGCGAACGCGCGACCATGGCGGTCATCAGGCCGTCGAACTGCACGTCCATGCCGAACTTGGCGCGGCCGGTGATTTTCTCGGGTGTGTCCAGGCGCTTGGTGGGTTTGCCGATGACCTTCCAGTCCTTGGCCTCCTTGAATTTTATCGACGCGGGGTCCGGCACCGGCAATTTGCCGGCGTCATCGGCCAGTTCGCCGTACGTGACGCGGTTATCGCCAGCAATGACCACGCCCGACTCGGTACGAATGCTCGACGGCGCGACGTTGAAGCGCTTGGCCGCGGCATCGACCAGCATCAAACGCGCCGCTGCGCCGGCCTGGCGATAGCGGTCGAACTCCATCCAGGTCGAGGTTGAACCGCCGGTGATCTGCATCCCGCCAAACCCGGCCAACCCGTAATCGGCGGCCGATGCGGGTGAGTGCTCGACACGGATTTTCGACCAGTCGGCGTCGAGTTCTTCGGCGATCAGCATGGTCAGGCCGGTCCAGATACCCTGGCCCATTTCGGAATGGCCGAGCAGCACGGTGACGCTGTTGTCGTTACCGATGCGTAAAAATGCATTGGGCGCGAAGACGTTGCCCTGATTCTCCGCCCCCATGGCAAAACGATGGGCGCCGGGGATGGCAAACGCGACCACCAGCCCACCGCCCAGTAATGCGCTGCCCTTGAGGAAACCCCGGCGCGATAACGGATTGATGCTGTTCATGGCGAGCTACCTCAGCCGATCTCGGCGGCGCGTTTGACCGCGGCACGAATCCTTGGGTAAGTGCCGCAACGGCAGATGTTGCCGGAGAGCGCCTGGTCGATGTCGCTGTCGGTGGGCTTGGGAATCTTCGCCAGTAATGCCGCCGCCGACATGATCTGCCCGGACTGGCAATAGCCGCACTGGACCACGTCGAGTTCGGCCCAGGCCTGTTGCACCGGGTGCGAACCATCGGTGGAAAGGCCTTCGATGGTAAGGATTTTTTGCCCATGGGCCACGGCCGTGGCCGGTGTGATGCAGGAGCGCAATGGCGCGCCGTCGACGTGCACGGTGCAGGCGCCGCACTGGGCCATGCCGCAACCGAATTTGGTGCCGGTCAGGTGCGCGACGTCACGCAGGACCCAGAGCAACGGCATGTCCGCGGGGACGTCCAGCTCCTGATCCTTGCCATTGATGTTCAAGGTCAGCATGGCGAATTTCCTCAGACTCACGGTGTTCTGAAGAGGCGTTACGCTGTAGACGACGTTGTTTTCCTGTAGGAGCGAAGCTTGCTCGTGAAGAACGATGACGCGGTATGCCTGAAATGACGCTTTCACGAGCAAGCTTCGCTCCTGCAAAGGCTCGACGGTCTAAGCGCGCCTCGGGTTATCCCTACAGCTAAGCGCAAAATACCGGGCGAGACCGGTTCATCGACCACCGGTCGCACAGACTGCCAAGAAACGGTAGGAGCGAGCTTGCTCGCAATGGTCTGAAGGACGCCGCGTTTATCCAGACAACACGCGTTATCGTTAGCGACCATTGCGAGCAAGCTCGCGCCTACAGTGGCATCAGCCTGTTAGAAGTCAGTGGACACCGACACCTCACGCCAAACCTTCAACTCATCAGCGACAAAGCTGTTTTTCGCTTCAATCGCTGCAACGCAATCACTGCCCAGCGGTAAGCGCAGTGGCGCATTTGCCGCTTCCACCAGGGTGATCATGACCTCGGCGAGCTTGTCCGGATCACCCGGCTGGTTCAGGGTCACAGCCTTGGCGATCTTGCGCACTTCGCCTGCAGTGCTGTCGTAGTCGGCAATCGAAGACGGCGACTCGACCAGCGAATTGCCTTCGAGGAATTCGGTGCGAAAGTAACCCGGCTCGACAATCGTCACCTTGATGCCCAGCGGCGCCAGCTCGGCGTGCAAGGCCTCGCTCAAGCCTTCAACGGCAAATTTGGTCGAGCAGTAGACGCCGAAACCCGGCCCCGACCGATAACCGCCCACCGACGACAGGTTGATCACATGCCCGCTGCGAGCGGCGCGCATGTGTGGCAGGACGGCGCGGGTTACGTTCAGCAGACCGAAGACGTTGGTTTCGTACACGCGTCGCACTTCATCGGCGCTGGCTTCTTCCACCGCGCCCAGCAAGCCGAAACCGGCGTTGTTGACCAGCACGTCGATGCGTCCGAAGTGCTCAATGGCTGCCTGGGGGACCGCAATGCCTTGTGCTTCGTCGGTCACGTCCAGGCTGGTAGCCAGTAAACCGGGTTGTTCGCCAAATCGCTGAACAATGCTGCGGGCGTCACGTGCGGTGGCAACCACGGCGTCACCATTGGCCAGCGCGGCGGCAGCGATTTTTGCGCCGATGCCACGGGAAGCGCCCGTGATAAGCCAGATACGTTTGAAAGCGTTGGAAGTGGTCATGAGCGTGTTTCCTTGTGTGCAGTGGAGGTAGGCACAAGGTACGCAGGAGGATTGCCCGGAAAAATACCCTCGTGGTACAAGCACTATGAAACGCTCTTTCATAATGGCGCCCGCAATGAACCACGATCCATTCGACGGCTTGACCGAGTTTCTGGCGGTGGCCGAGCACAAAAGTTTCACCCTCGCCGCCACCCGCCTGGCGGTGACCCCCACCGCCGTCAGCCATGCGATCAAATTGCTTGAGCGCCGCACCGGCGTGTTGCTGTTCCAACGCACCACACGCCGGGTGGCGTTGACCGAGGCCGGCGCCAGTCTGTTTGCCCGCTTGCGTCCTGCAGCCAGCGAGATCGATGAGGCGCTGATGGGGCTCAGCGGCTTTCGCGATCAGCCGATGGGCACGTTGCGTCTCACCGCGCCGCGGTTGTCCGGGGCTTTGTTGATGGAGCCGTTGATCCCGCTGTTTCGCGAGGCGTACCCGCAAGTCACCCTCGACATTTCCCTCGACGATGCCACGGTGGACCTGATGGCCGGCGGCTTCGATGCCGGGATTCGACTGGGCGAGTCCATCGAAAAAGACATGGTCGCGGTGCGTCTCACCCCCGACCTGCAATGGTCGGTGGTCGGCGCTCCGGGCTATTTCGCCAACGCGGGTAAACCGGCGACCCCTGAAGACCTGACCCGCCATCAATGCATCGGCTTTCGCTTCTCGACCTCGGGCAGCGCGCACCGCTGGGAGTTTCGCCGCGAGGGGCGCGACTTTACCGTGGGCGTCGAGGGCGGCGTGATCGTCAACGACCGGCGCCTGCTGGTGGCGGCGGCTCGCTGCGGTTCGGGGCTGGCGTATGCGTGTGATCTGGAGATTGCCGACGAGTTGGCGGACGGCCGGTTGGAACGGGTGCTGGAGCCGTTTGTGCCGCTCAGTTCGGCCCTGTACCTGTACTTTCCCAGCCGCACCCAGACTCAGCCGAAGCTGCGCGCCTTTATCGACCTGGCAACGCGCTGGATCGCCGAACAGGGAGGCCTTAAACCCTCGGCTTGAGCAAAATGTCGGTGTAGCGCACCAGGAACAGCCCGAACGCGGCACACCAGAACAGCGCGGACAGCGTCAGTCCGGCCCCGGAAAACGGTACCAGAAACACCCGGCACAGGCCGGCGATCAACAGCAGGAAAAACCCGGCCACAATCGTTTTCGACGGCTGCAACAACCGCCCGGTGTGACCGAGGCTGACCCGGGCAATCATCGCCAGGATCAAACCGCCGATCCCGCCGACGGCCAACGAATGCGTGGCCAGGCTCTGTTGCGGCATTGCCCCCGCGTGCCATAGCGCCATCGCCAATGTGGCAATAGCCAGCCACGCATACGCCAGATACAACGACCACAGCAGCGGCACCCGCCAGATCCCCCGGTCATGCCAGCGCCACAGGCGCAGCAGGTGCAAGCCGCCGATCACTAGAAACAGCGCCGCGAGCCACCCTCGGGGAATGTCGTTCAAACCGCCGGCAAACGAAACGGCGGCCAGCAAACTGCCTGCCAGCAGCAACCTGAATGGCAGCGGATGGACCGGGTTGGGCGCAGGACGATTCAAACCGCGCTGAATAAAAAACGGAATGACGCGCCCGCCAATCACACTCATCAACGCGCCGATCAACCACACGGCCGCGAGCACACCGTGCCGTTGCAGGCCGATGTCATCAGTGGAAATCCCCCACAGCGTCATGGCCTGGGTCGCAGCCAGCAGCGCGACGACCAGCAGAATCGGATAATTGTCGCGTTTGCCGGCGGCCACCAGGTCTCGGCCCAGCACCCATGCCAGCAACGGCAGAAAAGGTATTTGCAGCGCAATCAAGGCAACTGCAGGGATTGGCATCAGCCATGCCAGGCGCGCCAGCAGCCATACCAGCAGCAGACCGATCAAAGGCCAACCGTTGAGCCCCGTACGCCCGGTCCAGTTCGGCACCGCCGTCAGCAGGAATCCGGCGATGATCGCCGCTGCGAACCCGAACGGCATCTCATGCCGATGCCAGCTCAGCATGCCGCCAACCGGTTGCGCACCGGGCAAGCGCCCGTACAACCAAACGGCCCAGACCGCCACAGCGATGGCCGCGAAACCAGCGCCGACCAGGAAGAACGGACGGAAGCCGAGACTGAAAACCGGTGCTCCAGCGAGTTGGCGCATCAAACCACCACCTTGACAGAGTGGGTACCCAACCAATGCTGGGCCAGCAGTCGCATGACGTAGCCGATCTTGATCAGGGTCGGGCCGATGATGGTCATGGCATGCATCGAAACCAACGCCACGATCGGCAAATGTCCGGCGTAAAGATAAGCGCCGTAGATCCCCGCCAGCAGCAGCGCGAGGCCAGCGCCCAGGACGTTGCTCGACAGGTGCAGGACGTTCTGAGGATTGCTGAAGTAAGCGAACATTTTTTCGTACTCCTGAATCAGACCAGTTGTACGTTTGCTCTTTCAGGTTTCGTGCCAGGTTTGTCATACCTGTAAATCAATGGGTTAGAGCGTTAGCAGTCAATTTGACCCACCCTAAAAATAGTCAATATGACACCAAAAGGAGTCATATTGACTGCACGCATATTTATGGCACCTAAAAGCAAACCGATATCATTTGCACACATCCAATCCTTTTGTTTTAATCGCGACCAATTCTTATTCGCACCGCAGGCGCTCGTCGCCCAGGGACACGTGCTCACGATGATGGTCGTCGATTCTTCCAGCGTTCAGAACCTCTACGTCACTCATCACCGTTGGTTGCATGAGCTTCTGCGCCGTCGGCTGAGCAGCGCGTTCGATGCCGCCGACCTTGCCCATGACACCTTCATCCGGGTGCTCAAGCGCCCGCAAGTGTTCGACTGCGAAACCCGCGAACGCTCCTACCTGGCCACCATCGCCCGGGGCTTGTGCATCGATCACTGGCGCCGTCGGCAACTCGAACTGGCATGGCTGGAGACGCTGGCCTCGCGCCCGCAAGCCGTTCAACCGTCGCCGGAGCAACGGGCGATCATCGTCGAAACCCTGTACGAAGTGGACGCCATGCTGCTGCGCCTGCCCAAGAAGGTGCGCGACGCGTTCATTCTCGCCCAGTTGCACGGCCTGCCCTACCGCGCCATCGCCGAAGAAATCGGCGTGTGCGAGCGCATGGTGAAAAAGTACCTGGCGCAAGCGCTGATGCACTGCGCGATGCTCGAAGCCGAGCTTGACGGCCTGTTGATCGAGTAAGCGCATGCCATCTGTCGCCTCCAATTCCATCAGCCATGCCAGCCTCGAACAGGCAGCGCAATGGTATGTGCAGCTCAACGATCAGCAGGTCGGCGAACACGAGCGTCAGCGCTGGCAAGCCTGGCTGGCGCAAAGTGGCGACCATCAGGCGGCCTGGCGTTATGTCGAGCACGTCGGCCAGCGTTTCGCCGCGTTGCAGGATGATCAGCCGCAGGCTGCCGGCCTGGTGCTGCGCAACACCGCGCGCTCGCCGATCACCCGCCGGCAGACGATAAAGAGCTTGCTCATCCTGGCCTCGGGCGGGCTGCTGGGCTGGAATGCCTGGCGCGAAACGTCGCTGCCGGACGCCTTGGGCCGCTGGACTGCCGACCTTTCTACCGGCACCGGCGAAACCCGCGAAAGCCTGCTCAGCGACGGCAGCCGGATCTGGCTCAATGCCCTGAGCGCATTGAATGTGCGTTTCGACACCACGCAACGCCTGCTGCTGTTGAGTGCCGGGGAAGTGTTGATCGACACCGCCAAGGACAGCAGCCGACCGTTTCTGGTGCAAACCGCCCAGGGCCGGATGCGCGCGCTCGGCACGCGCTTCAGTGTGCGCCAGGAAGAACAACAGACGTTGCTCAACGTCTACGAAGGCGCGGTCGAAGTCCGAACCACTCAGGGCCAGGTGCAAGTGGTCGAGGCCGGACGCCAATTGGCGTTCACGCAAAGCCACATCCCGCCCTCCTCGGAGGCGACGGCTGGCCGCGAAGCCTGGCGCCGCGGTCTATTGCTGGCGGATAACCTGCCGCTGGGCCAGTTGATCGAAGAGTTGAGCCGCTACCGTCACGGGCATCTGGCCTGCGACCCTGCCATCGCCGGGTTGCCGGTCATGGGTTCGTTCCCGCTCAAGAACACCGATCAGGCCTTGCGCCTGCTGGAAGCGGCGCTACCGATACGCGTGGAGAAAACCCTGGCGTGGTGGGTCAGTGTCAGTCCGAAAGCGTGAGCCAAAAACTTTTGGCGCCGCCGTTCCCTTTTGCGTTTCTCGTTCGGTTAACCCTGTGAAGCCTTTCAATTGCCGTTCGATTTGATTCCAGGGAACACCCCTTTGCGCAACGCCATCTTTCGCACTCGCTTTGCCTTGCGACCGCTGGCCCTGGCCCTTCCGGTCGCATTGCTCAGCCTTGTTTCGACGCAGGCCCACGCCGAAACATCCGCCGCCAGTGAACAGTCAGGCAGCCACACGCGTTATTACGCAATCGCTGCCGGTTCGCTGGTGAGCGTACTGAACAGCTTCGCCGAACAGGCGGGGATTTTCCTCGCCGGGCATAACGATCTGGCCAGTGATAAACGCAGCCCCGGCCTTGATGGCGAGTTCACCGAGCTGCAGGGCTTGCAGCAACTGCTACAGCGCAGCGGCTTGCAGGCCCAGCCTCAGGGCGATCGTGGTTACGTGCTCAAAGCTGTCCCGGAGGGTCCTCTGGAACTGGGCGCCACCAACATTTCCGGTCAGGCGCTGGGCGCTATCACCGAAGACACCCACGCCTACACCACCGGGTCGACCGCTTCGGCCACCGGCCTGCCACTGTCCCTGCGGGAAACGCCACAGTCGGTGACGCTCATCACCCGCCAGCAAATGGACGATCAGGGCTCTACCAGCATCGCCGATGCCCTGCGGCGCGTGCCCGGTATCAGCGTGCAGAACTACGACAGCGAACGCTGGGAGTTTTCCAGCCGTGGCCTGCCGATCACCAACTTCCAGTACGACGGCGTCAACACCGACTACGACGGCGTCTACGATTACGGCACCACCAGCACCGACATGGTGACCTTCGACCGCGTCGAAATCATCAAGGGTGCGACCGGCCTGATGACCGGCTCGGGCGATCCATCGGCCACCGTCAACCTGATCCGCAAACGTCCCACCAAAGCGTTCAAGGCCTCGATCACCGGCGCCGTCAGTTCCTGGGACAATTATCGCAGCACCGCCGATGTTGCCGGCCCGCTGACCGAGAGCGGTAACCTGCGCGGACGTTTCGTCGGGGCGTATCAGGACCGCAGCGCCTACATGGACAACTACCGCAACACCCGGGACATTGCCTACGGCATCCTCGAAACCGACCTGACGCCGGAGACCCTGCTGACCGTCGGTATCGACCAGCAGAACACCCGCTCCCGCGGCGCCAGCTGGACCGGCTTCCCGATGTACAACGGCGACGGCTCGCGCACGCGTTTTTCCCGTTCGTTCAACCCGGCCACCGACTGGAGTCGTCGCGACTTCACCAACCAGACGATCTTCGCCTCGGTGGAGCAGCAACTGGCCAACGACTGGAAACTCAAGGTCAGCTACGATCGCAAACACCGCCAGCACGACACCTTCCTCGCCTCGGCCAGCGGCGGTAACCCGGACCCGGTCAGCGGCAACGGCATGTTCATGTACATGGGCCAGTTCAAGGGCGATCAGGTGCAGGACAACCTCGACGTCAACTTCACCGGCCCGTTCCGCCTGCTCGGTCGCGAGCACGAGTTGATCGCCGGCTTCATGTCGATGAACACCCGCCAGGACATCCCGGTGCAGGGGTCCGTCTACCCGCCCGTCGACGGCAGCATCTACGACTGGCGCGGCGAGTTCCCGAAACCGGACATCGCCAAGGTGGGCGACAACGACATCGTCCAGCGCCAGACCGGTGCCTACCTCGCCACGCGACTCAAACCCACCGACAACCTGGCGGTCATCCTCGGCACCCGCGTGAGTCAGTTCAAGGCCAACGATGACCTGGCCTACAGCGACCCGAACACCCCGGACCTGCACGACAGCTACCACCAGACCGGCGTGGCCACACCGTACGCCGGACTGGTTTATGACCTCGATGACACGTACTCGGTGTACACCAGCTACACCAGCATTTATCAGCCGCAGATGAGCAAGGATGCCCAGCGCAAGTTGCTCGACCCGGTAGAAGGCGACAGCTACGAAGCGGGGATCAAGGCCGAATACTTTGGCGGCCGTCTGAACGCCAGTTTCGCCGTGTTCCGTATCGAGCAGGACAACCTGGCCGAGTACGTCAGCGGCGTCGATAGCGAGTCGGTGTACCGTGCGGTGCAAGGCGCGACCACCCAAGGCTTTGAGCTCGAACTGGCCGGCGAAGTGATGGACGGCTGGAACCTGTCGGCCGGCTACAGCTACAACCACACCCGCGATGCCAAGGGCGATCACGTCTACGGTTCGATCCTGCAAACCACCGCACCGGAACAAGTGGTTCGGGTGTTCAGCACTTATCGCCTGTCGGGCGCGCTGGAAAAACTCACTGTCGGTGGCGGCGTGAACTGGCAGAGCGAATTCTTCGGCAACGTGTTCCAGCCCAACCCCAATGACACGGTCAACTTCGGCCAGTCCTCGACGATCACCCAGCAAAGCTACGCCCTGGTGGACGTCATGGCGCGCTACCGCTTCAACGATCACTTGAGCACGACGCTGAACGTGAAGAACCTCTTCGACAAGACCTATTACACCGGGCTCGGCAACTTCGGCACTGGGTTCTATGGCGAACCGCGCAGCCTGCAACTGACGACCCGCTGGGATTTCTGACCGGCGATTTGGCGATCTACGGTACTCCCGCAAGCCCTTGGGCTGGCTACGCTGAAAGTTCAGCATCGGCCACCCGTCTACAGGAGCACCGTCATGCAACGCGTTCAAAAACTCACACCCTGCCTGTGGTTCGACCATCAGGCCGAAGAGGCCGCGAAGTATTACTGCGCGATCTTCGATCATTCAAAAATCACCGCCATCACCCACTACGGCAAGGCCGGCCAGGAAGTCCACGGTCAACCTGAAGGCTCGGTCCTGACGGTCAGTTTCGAACTTGACGGGCAAAGCTTCACGGGCCTCAACGGTGGCCCGACCTTCACGTTCAACGAAGCGATTTCGTTTCAGGTCAATTGCCAGACCCAGGAAGAAGTCGACCATTTCTGGGGGCGCCTGTCGGCGGGCGGCCCTGTCGAGGCCCAGCAATGTGGCTGGGTCAAGGACAAGTTCGGCGTGTCGTGGCAGATCGTGCCCATCGCGCTGATGGACATGCTGAAAAGCCCCGACACGGTGAAATCCCAGCGCGCCATGGCCGCGATGATGCAGATGAAAAAACTCGACATCGCGGCGCTGCAACGAGCCTTTGACGGCGAGAGCTAATACACTCTGACGCTGACCTGCCGAGGACACCGACGATGAAGCCCACCGCTGCCAAAGACGCTGACAAGGCCCCGCGCTTCTGGCGCGATGACGCCCTGCCCTTCATCGAAGCCCGCTCCATCGCCGACGGCCGTGAGGTCTGTTACACCCGGCATGCTCACGAGCATTTTTCCATCGGTGCGATTACCGCCGGGCGCAGTACCTATATCCACGAACAATCGGCGTTTGAGGTCAGCGCCGGCACGGTGGTGCTGATGAATCCCGGCGATGTCCACGCCTGCAACCCGATCGACGACCAACCGTGGTCGTATTTGATGTTGTATGTCGATACGCCGTGGCTCACCGATTTGCAGCATCAGCTCGGTTTCAGCAGCGACCTGGCGTTTCGGCGGTTTTCCACCACCCACACGGATGACGCCAGCCTGTTTGCCGGCCTGAAGGGGCTGTATGAGGTGTTGGTCGACACTGAGCAAGATGTGCTGGGCAAACACAGCGCCGCGGTCGAGTTTTTCACCGAGGTGCAACAACGGCTCAACCCCGGCGATCAACCGCTGCGCGAGCCCAATTTCAAACTGGAACGCGCGGCGGATTACATCCGCGACCACTGCACGCAACTGCTCAAGCTCGAAGACATTTGCGAAGCCGCGCAACTGTCGCCGTCGTACCTGATCCGCGCCTTCAAACAGCATTACGGCATGACGCCCCACGCCTTTCTGGTCAATCGGCGCATCCAGTTCGCCCAGGATCGACTGCGCAGCGGCCAGCTGATCGCCGACGTGGCACTGGAAGCGGGGTTTGCCGATCAGGCGCATTTTCAGCGGGTGTTCAAACAGCATTTGGCGGCTACGCCGGGGCAGTATCGTGGTTGAGGCGAGCACATATTTCCTGCGGCTAACAAGCCACTGTGGCCAGCACAAAACCCTGTCAGCATCCCGCTAAGGCAGTAGCAGATAAACCGCACTCACCGCCAGCAACGCCGCCATGATCCGGTTGAACAATCGCATCCCCGCCGGGTTGTTCAGGTAACCGCGCAAAAAGGTCCCGGCGTACGCCCAGCAGCCGACGGACAGGTAGCAGATCACCAGATACACCGCAGCGAACTCCCAGACCAGCCGCGCCTCGCCATCCGCGACAAACGCTCCCATGCCCGCCACGCAGGCCAGCCAGGCTTTCGGGTTGAGCCATTGCATCACCGCGCCGTACAACATCGACGGTGCCCGTGCCGAATCCTTGGCATCGAGCTGACCGTTATCCGCCGCCAGTTTCCACGCCATGAACAACAGAAACGCCACGCCGGCCAGTTGCACCACCCGCGTCAGCGCTGGCCATAGCTGCAACACTTCGTGCAGTCCCAGCCCCATCAGCACCAGCAACAACACAAAACCCAGCGTCGCCCCGGCCACGTGGCGTTGACTGGCGCGAAAACCGAACTGCGCGCCGGAACTCAACGCCACAATGTTTACCGGCCCTGGCGTGATCGACGCCACCAGCGCAAACGCTGCCATCGAAATAATCAGACTCATTGCGTACCTTCTTCAATTCAGTTGAACCAGCGCTCAAGGTAAAGAGCGCTCTGGCCCGCGTATTGAAGAAAACTACCCACTGACGGGGATGGTTAAACACTGCCCCTTGTGGGAGCGGCGGTGCGACGACTCGACTTGCCCGCGATGAGCCCGAGGGCGACGCGATTAATCAGGAAGTTGGCGTTATCGTTAACGTTTATCGCCAGCAAGCTCGCTCCTACAGGAGGTTGTGGTTCTCAGGAGTACGCGCCGACCACCCGCTTCACTTTGATCAAGGCTTGTCGAAGCGAATCCATGTCCACCGACCCCAACGCCAACCGGATCGCATGCGGTACGTGGACAGAGGTCGCAAACGGCTCGGCGGTGGAGACGGCGACTTGCTCGTGCATCAACTCGACCGCAATCTGGTCCGCTCTCGCATCTTCCGCCAGCGGTAACCAGAGAAAGTACGAAGAGGGATGCGTCATGCAGCGCAGCCCTTTGAGCAGCTCGGCGGCCATGGCTTGCCGGGCCTGCGCGTCCGCGCGCTTTTGCGCTTCCAGTTGGCTGACGGTTCCATCGTCAATCCAGGCGCAGGCAATCGCCGTCATCACGCCGGGGGTATTCCAGGTGGTTGCCCTGATTGCACGCTCCAGCGCCGGCATTTTCTCGACCGGGGCGGCAACGAAACCGACGCGCAGTCCCGTGGCGACATTCTTGGAGAACCCGGACACGTAGACGGTCCGTTCCGGCGCCAATTCAGCTAGCGGTGCCGGAGCGTCTTCGACCAGGAAAGCGTAGGCGGCGTCTTCAATGATCAACAGATCATGCTGGCGCGCAATCGACACGAACTGGTTGCGCCATTGCGCATCCATCACCCAGCCCAGAGGATTGTGCAGCGTCGGCATGGTGTAGACAGCCCGCACCGACCGGCGCCGGCAAAGCGCTTGCAACGCCTCGAGATCAGGCCCGGTCTCCGTGGCGGGAATGGGCACGATTTCCAGGTGCAGCGATTCAGCCAGCACCTTGAAACCGGTGTAGGTCAACGCATCCGCCGCGATCACATCACCCGGTTTGAGCAGCGCCATCATCGTCACCGCCAATCCATGCTGGGCACCACTGACGATCAACACCTGTTCGGCCTGCACGCTCAACCCGCGTGAAGCCAGATGATTGGCGATCGACGCCCGTTCATGCAAGCGCCCGGCATGGGGCTGATAGCGCAGATGGGATTCGAGGTCGCCGGATAACGCGAGCTGACGCAGGGCCGTGCGCAACAGGTCGGCCTGACCGGGTAATGACGGGTAGTTGAAGTTGAGATCGGCCATGCCCACGGCAACCACGTGCTGGCTGACGCCCTGACCGGGCGGGAGCGATGTCTCCCTGACGAACGTGCCCCGCCCCGTTTCACCACTGACCAGCCCCATCGCCTCAAGCTCTGCGTAAACACGGCTGGCGGTGACCAGCGCCAACCCGTGCTCAGCGGCGAGCTGCCGATGGGTGGGCAGGCGCGTACCGGGCGGCAACTGTCCTGAACGGATGTCTGCGGCAAAAGTGTCGACCAGCGACTTGTAGCGCAAGCGAGGCATAGAGGATGTATCCATGACAATTTTTTGATTGTCCTAATACTCGGCCATACGATGCGTTCAAGGCAACCCGCCGCATCAACCTCTGTCGAGTGACCTCAATGGAACGCGTATCGAATCTGAACACCCAGCCTCGGGAAAACACCACCAGCGGCTGGCTTAACGGGCTGATCGGCGTGGTGATCTTCAGCGGCTCGCTGCCCGCCACGCGGGTCGCGGTGCTGGAGTTCGATCCGGTTTTCCTGACGGTTGCCCGAGCCACCATCGCCGGCGCGTTGGCGCTGTGCATGCTCTGGCTGTTCAAGGAAAAACGCCCGGTGCGAAGCCAGTTGCTACCGCTGATCATTGTGGCGATGGGCGTGGTGGTCGGGTTTCCGCTGTTGACGGCGCTGGCGCTGCAATACGTGACGTCGGCGCATTCGATTGTCTTCGTGGGTCTGTTGCCGCTGGCGACGGCCGTGTTTGGTGTGGTGCGCGGTGGCGAGCGGCCCCGGCCGGTTTTCTGGTTTTTCTCGATATTGGGAAGCCTGCTGGTGGTGGGATTTGCCGCGTCCCAAGGACTGACCGCCTCGCCTGAGGGCGACCTGCTGATGCTGGCGGCGATCCTGGCCTGCGGCCTCGGTTATGCCGAAGGGGCGAAGCTGTCCCGGACACTCGGTGGCTGGCAGGTGATTTGCTGGGCGCTGGTGTTGTCACTGCCGGTGATGGCGTTGTTGAGCTTTTGGCTCACGCCCGTTTCGTTTTCGGGGATCAGCATGCCTGCGTGGTTTAGCCTGGGTTATGTGTCGCTGTTCAGCATGTTGATCGGGTTTGTGTTCTGGTATCGCGGGCTGGCGCAGGGCGGGATTGCGGCGGTGGGGCAGTTGCAACTGTTGCAGCCTTTTTTTGGGTTGGCGCTGGCGGCGACGTTGCTGCACGAGCAGGTCAGCATTGGGATGCTGGCGGTGACTGTGGCGGTGATTCTGTGCGTGGCTGGCGCGAAGAGGTTCGCGAAAAAGTAGTCAATACGAGTAGAAGGCTTACTGCCGAAGACGTCATTACGGCTACTACCGCTTCGCCAGCAAGCCGGCTCCTACAGATCCTCGGCGTCCACGAACCGTCGGCACAATCCAATCCCGTAGGAGCCGGCTTGCTGGCGATAGCGGTGGGTCAGTCGACAGATTTATCGCCTGAATGGACGCCATCGCCAGCAAGCCGGCGCCTACAGTATTGTGGGTGTCCTTGCTAATTGCCGGAGCAGTATTAGCTGGCGACTGTACGGGTCAAGCCCCACGGCACCTGTGGTAAAAATATCGCTCTCGTTACCGGAGCCGAATCATGGACCTCGCCACCCTCTCCCTCTTTCTCCCGGCCTGCTTCGCCCTGAACATGGCCCCCGGCCCGAACAACCTGCTGTCGGTCAGCAACTCGACGCGTTACGGCTATCGCACGGCGTGTGTGGCAGGGATTGGTCGGCTGCTGGCGTTCGCCGGGATGATCGCACTCGCCTCCGCGGGGCTGGCAGTGGTGCTGCAAACCTCGGAGCTGTTGTTCTACGGGATCAAGATTGTCGGCGCGGCGTACCTGTTCTACCTCGCGTGGCAATTGTGGCGCGCCGATCCGGGGACGGAGAACGTTGAGACCGGCGCGCCGGCGGGGATGCTGACCCTGGCGCGACAGGAGTTTCTGGTGGCCGCCGGCAACCCGAAAGCGATTCTGATCTTCACCGCGTTCCTGCCCCAGTTCGTTGATCCGGGCGAGGCCGTGACGCCGCAATTCGCGGTGCTGGGCGCACTGTTCCTGATGCTGGAATGGATCGCCATCGGCGCCTACGCCTACATGGGCCTGCACATGCGCCGCTGGTTCGCCAAGCCGCGGGGCAAGCGGATTTTCAACCGGTGCTGCGCGGGGTTGTTGTCGGCGGCAGCTTCGGTGCTGCTGATGGCGCGTCGCGCCTGATACAGGGTTTGACTGACCACCGGAGAAGTGCAGACTGGCGGGCATCCCGTCACCATGACTCGAGCCCTTCGAATGAACCGTAACGTGATCTACGCCCTCGGCGCTGCGGCGCTGTTTGGGGCAAGTACGCCACTGGCCAAGGCGTTGGGCCTGAACCTTTCGCCGATCCTGCTGGCAGGGTTGCTGTACCTGGGCAGCGGTCTTGGCCTGACGCTCGCCAGATTGATCCGGGACCGCCGCTGGCAGTCCAGCGGCCTTGAATGGTCAGAGTGGCCATGGCTGATCGGCGCCATTACGTTCGGTGGCATCATCGGCCCCGTAGCACTGATGTTCGGCCTGACCCTGACCTCCGGCGCCACGGCCTCGCTGTTGCTCAACCTTGAATCGGTACTGACCGCCGTATTGGCCTGGGTAGTGTTCAAGGAGAACGCCGACCGCCGCATTGTCGCCGGCATGCTCGCCATCGTGCTCGGTGGTTTGCTGCTGGCCTGGCCGCAGAGTTCGGCACACTCACAGGGCTGGGGCGGCCCCTTGCTGGTCGCTCTGGCCTGTGCCTGCTGGGCGATCGATAACAATCTGACGCGCAAAGTCTCCGCGTCGGACGCCCTGTTCATCGCAGGCATCAAGGGTTTGGTCGCCGGTGTGGTGAACTGTTTTCTGGCGCTAGTGCTGGGCGCAAAGCTGGCGCAAGCGACGGTGCTGGTTCCTGTGTTGCTCGTAGGTTTCCTCGGGTATGGCGTCAGTCTGGTGCTGTTTGTTCTAGCGTTGCGCGGATTGGGCACTGCGCGCACCGGTGCCTATTTTGCCACTGCGCCTTTCCTTGGCGCGGCGATTGCCATCCTGCTGCTGGGCGAACCCGTAACGGTTACTTTCTGGGCCGCTTCGCTGCTGATGGGCTTGGGAGTCTGGATTCATCTCACTGAACACCACGCCCACGAGCATCAACATGTGGCACTTGCTCATCGTCATCGGCACGTTCACGACGAGCATCATCAGCATGAGCATTCGTTCCAGTGGGACGGCACCGAGCCTCACAGTCATGAGCACGAGCACACGCCAATGCGCCACGCACACCCACACTTTCCGGACATTCATCACCGGCATAAGCATTAGCGCCACGTAACGTGCATTGGCACATTGAAACTGATGACGAATGCCTGGAATTCTCTGTCGATTTTCCGGTGGAGGCCTGAGGCGGCGCGCCCTATGCTCAACCCATGAACCTACAAAACGCGATGCTTCCGCCCCACGCCGAGATGGTCCGCGCCATGCTCGAACGAGACACCACCTACGAGGGGGTGTTTTTTACGGCGGTCAAAACCACCGGCATCTTTTGCCGCCCCAGTTGCACAGCGCGCAAACCAAAACCGGAGAACGTCGAGTTCTTCGCCCATGCCGATGACTGCCTGTCCGCCGGCTACCGCGCCTGCCTGCGGTGTAAACCGCTGGACGCGGCCGCCATCGCACCGGACTGGGTGCAGAAACTGCTCCAGTCGGTGGACGCCGACCCCGACTTGCGCTGGACCGACGCCCAGTTGCTGGCCGAGGGTATCGAGCCGCTGAAACTGCGGCGCTGGTTCAAGCAGCATTTCGGCATGACCTTCCACGCGTGGCTGCGCACCCGACGCCTGGGCATGGCACTGGGCGGGATCAGACAGGGCGATTCCATCGACAGCGCGGCGTTCGATTCCGGTTACGAATCCCTCAGCGGGTTTCGCGATGCCTTTCAAAAATCCTTTCACATCACCCCCGGCCGTGCGGTCAACAGCGAGCCCTTGCTGTTCACGCGCCTGACCACGCCGCTGGGACCGATGATTGCCATGGCCGAACGGCGCGGGCTGGTGCTGCTGGAGTTTCTTGACCGGCCGGCGCTGACCCGGGAAGTCGAAGCCCTGCAGAACCGTCATGGCTATGCCGTGGCACCCGGGCACAACGCGCACCTTCAGCAAATCGAAACAGAGTTGGCCCAGTATTTCGCCGGCAAACTGACCGAGTTCAAGGTGCCGCTGCACTTGCCCGGCACCGAGTTCTCCCGGCAGGTCTGGGCCGAGCTGGCGAAAATCCCCTACGGCCAGACCAGTACCTACGGCACCATCGCCGCGCGGCTGGGCAAACCGGGTGCCAGCCGCGCCGTGGGCCTGGCGAACGGGCACAACCGGATTTCGATTGTCCTGCCCTGCCACCGGGTGATCGGTGCGGACGGCTCCTTGACGGGCTATGGTGGAGGACAACCACGCAAGGCGTTTCTGCTCAGGCTGGAAAACGCGGCGGTGCAGGTCACACGACAACTCGCGTTCTGACTCTCGGTGTTTTCATAAGGAAGGAAATTCGATGGACACGCTCGACCAGCAATTCCACAGGCTGCATCAGGACGGCCTGCTGATTCTCACCAACGTCGCCGACGCCGCCGGAGCGCGCATCGTCGAGCAACTGGGCTGCAAAGCCATTGCCACCAGCAGTGCGGCAGTCGCCTGGGCTCACGGTTACGCGGACGGCAATGCCCTGCCCCTCGAACGCCTGGTCTCGACCGTCGAGTCCATCGCTCGCGTGATTTCGCTGCCGCTGAGCGTGGACATCGAGGCCGGCTATTCCGATGACCTGGCTCGGGTTGCCGAAGTGATCGATGCGGTGATCGCTGCCGGTGCCGTCGGGATCAATATCGAAGACGGTGCGTCTCCGCCGGAACTGCTGGCCCGCAAGATCGAAGTCGCCCGCCAGGTGGCCGACCGCCGCGAGGTGAAGTTGTTCATCAACGCCCGTACCGATGTGTACCTCAAGGGGCTGGTGCCGGCCGAAGACCGCGTTGCGGAAACGCTCAAACGTGCGGCGCTGTATCACGCGGCCGGTGCTGACGGGCTGTTCGCGGCCGGTGTTTCGGCGGAGTACGAAATGGCTGCGCTGTGCCATGGCACCCCACTGCCGGTGAACGTACTGGGGCTGCCGGGGTTGCCGTCGCCTGAAGCGTTGAAAGCGCTGGGCGTTCGCCGTCTGAGCGCCGGTTCCGGTATCGCCGAGTTTCTTTATGGCGCGATGGCTGGCCTGGCGAAAAGTTTTCTGGAAACCGGCAAACTCGATAGCAGCCACCTCAAGGCGTTCACCTATGGGGAAGTGAACGCACTGCTCAAACCTGCGGTGAACGCTTGACCGACCCTTACTTGCCGGCGACGGCGTTTCTCGCGGCCATGGATGACGACTGGGCGCGCCACATCGCCGCCATAGGCCCCTGCCTGCACCAGCCGCATGCCGCTCGAGATCCGTATGAATCGCTGGTGCGGGCGATTGCCTACCAGCAACTGCACGCCAAAGCCGGGGATGCGATTGTCGGGCGGCTTCTGGCGTTGTTTCCTTCGACGGCGTTTCCACGTCCTGAGCAGATTCTGGCGAGCGGGTTTGATCAACTGCGCGGGTGCGGTTTTTCCGCGAGCAAGATTGCGACCATTCAGGGCATCGCTCAGGCGGCGCTGGACGGTGTGGTGCCGGATTATGCGACGGCATTGGCGATGGACGATGAGGCGTTGATCGAGCGGTTGATCACGTTGCGCGGGGTTGGGCGCTGGACGGTTGAGATGCTGTTGATCTACAGCCTGGAGCGGCCGGATATTTTACCGGCCGATGACTTCGGGGTGCGCGAGGGGTATCGGCGGTTGAAGGGGTTGGAGGTGCAGCCGACGCGCAAGCAGATGGTGGAGATCGGGTTGGGGTGGAGCCCTTATCGGACGGTGGCTTCCTGGTATTTGTGGCGGATGACCAAGTAGACCGAGTCATCGTTCATCGCGGGCAAGTCGAAGGGGCCAGCCCATTCACCACACATCCAGAGCCACCGGCACACGCACCTCAAGTTATGAAGCCCTATGCCGACAAACCCTGTAGGAAACTATTGGTACTCAGCATGGAGCCGCTATGACCGTCATTTCTTCAATCTCTTCCTTGCCGCCACTGGCGGTCGCCAGGATGGCTGCCATCCAGCCCGCCGTGGGTACTACCACCGACTCGACAGCCGCCCTGTCCTCCCCCGCATCGATTGTCAACTTGCATCAAGATAACAAGATCATCGATGCGCAGACTTACACCTCCCGGGGTGTCATTGCGCAGCCTGATGCTCCGCTTGCCTGGGAATACACGCAGCCTGACAAAGTGTCGTTTCGCATGGGGGGCAACTTCGCAAGTGCTTCAGCCAACAGCCGGTTCCGGGGACTGGGTGAGACACTGCTCCTGCAACTGGCGCAATCCAACCAGAACATCTCCCAATCGGTCATTCGCTCATCGACCGGGCAGACGCTCGAGCCTGCAGAGTTGGCGGCAGCCCAAGCCAGGATTCACAGTGGCGTTGCAGACAACAGCATCAACCTGACCCTGAAAACAGCCAGCGGAAAAACCGTCGAGATAACCCTGTCCAGTCAGGATAACGCGCTGGCGGTGCAGGCTCAGGTCCAGGGTGGCGACCTCAGTAAAGAAGAACTTGCCGCACTTGGCGCCATGGCCGAAGGGTTTGAATCGGCCATCCAGGGCCTCAGCGCCGTTCCACCGCAACTCAAGCTGGATGCGCTGGCTCAGTTCGACACTGACGTGTTTTCCTCGGTCGACCTGATCACACGGTTCAAGCTCGACGATGACAGTACGCAGCGCCTTGAGCTGCATGCCGACGCAAGCCAGCGCCAGGTGCGCATGAGCGGTGCGGCAGGCGATTTCGACCTGTCCGTGGACCTGAAAAACGCCGCCATCCTCGGCGACAGCAATCAGAAAGCCAAGGCGCTCGCCAGCTACCTGCGTCAAATAGAAGCGGCGCGCGATCGAGGCGACGGCGACCGGAATCTGCTGTCGATGTTCGAGAGTGCATTCAAGACCGTGCACAGCAGCTACCCGCAAAGCCGCGCGACAAGCGGGCTGCAGGCCTCCACCGCCATCAAGCTGACAGACACCGACCGCAGCGTTCTCAGCGGCCTCGCCGATTTCAGCGCGACGGTCACCGAGAAGACCGTAAACGGCAATCCGGCGCGGCCTGGCGAACTCGACTCGTTCAACTATCGCTTATCGCAGGCCACGCAATCCAAAGGTCAGGATCAGCTCAATCGCAAGATCGTCCAGAATCAGCAATCGCATCTGACCGCCCACTACCATAAGCCACTGTATGCCGGACAAAAGCTGGAACTGACGACTGACCCACAATCCCAGAACTATCAGTACTACCAGATCGACGATCAGGCCAGCAGCACAAGCAGCATCGGCTATGTCAAAGGTAAGTTGGTCGAAGCGTCCGTCAGCCATTCGGCTAGCCAGTCCACGCGCATATCCAAGTATGTGATGGGGCATCTGGAGGAAGATAACGTGACACCGGTCTCGTCCTCGAAGACGCAAAATCTCCTCGGTCTTCTGCAACAGGCCCTGCAAGAAGACAGACTGGCGAAACAGGGGCTGGGTACGTCAAACGCCTTTGCCGCTATCCAGGACACGGTGATGTTGGTTGGCAGCCCGATGGAGATTAAAGGCTGACCCGAAAACCGATACCGGCCCGGAAAGTCGTTGCGTCAGTTTGTCGCAAGTTATGAGTAATCCTTTGACGCGTATAATCGCTCCCCTTCGCTAAACCGGCATGCATCAAAGACGCCCTGTTCGAGGTTGATTATCCGTTCGGGCTCATCAAAAGGTCTGTAGAACATGAGTGTTTCGTTGACCCGCCGCCAGGTGGTTACAGGTATCGGCTTGTTCAGCCTTGGCCTCCTCGCCGGCTGTGACAATAGCGTCAGCCTGTCGTACAAATACGGCAAGGACCTGAGCGACAAGATCCTCGGACGGACATTCAAGCTGAAGGACTCTGAAGGCAACCTCACGACGCTCTCGAGCTTTCGTGGTTTGATGCCGATGATTTTCTTCGGCTTCACCCAGTGCCCGGCGGTATGTCCCACCGCCCTGGCTCGCGCAGTACAAATCAAGAAGCTGATGGGAAAAGACGGGGATACTCTCCAGGTCGTCTTCATCACGCTGGACCCGGAACGGGATACGCCCGCGGTGCTGGATGCCTACGTCAAAACGTTTGATCCCTCATTTGTCGCGCTCCACGGGACACTCGAGGAAACGGCGGAAACGGCCAAGGAGTTCGGGGTGTTCTATGAGAAAATCCCGAGCGGCTCCACCTACACACTCTCCCATACAGCGACCAGCTTTGTGTATGACACAAGGGGCAGGTTGCGCGTCGGACTTTCCCCCTCCCTTTCTGCACAAGAGTGTACGGAAGACTTGAAAACCGTTATGGAAGTCTGCTGATGAATTCGAATGCCATTAAAACCGCCATCAATGTGCGCGTCCAAACAGCTGTCCTGGGCCTTTTTCTGCTGGGAACGGCGCTTCAGGTTTCAGCCCAGACTCAAGTGGATGACGCCTGGGTACGCGCCACCGTTGCCGGGCAACAAGCAACCGGAGCGTTCATGACGGTCACCGCGAGCAGCGACAGCAAACTGCTAAGCGTGCAAACACCGATCGCTAAAATTGTGCAGATTCACGAGTCGACGATGAAAAACGACGTGATGAGCATGCACCCCGTGGAGTTCGTTGCCTTGCCCGCAGGGACAGCGGTCACTCTGGATCCTCATAGCTATCACGTGATGCTGATCGACCTGGCCGGTCAGGTCAAAGAAGGCGACAAAGTGCCGCTGACCTTGAACGTCGAAAACGCCAATGGTGAAAAAGAGTCCATCACGGTTGAGGCTCAAGCGCGCGCACTGAATATGCCGGATCACAGCAAAATGCATTGATGGCTGGGAGTCATCCGGACATCGGTGGCAGTCAGTGGGACCGCGTTATCGTTCTTCGCGAGCAAGCCCGCTCCCACATTTAACCGAGCGCTCCCATGAGAATACGGTCGAATGTGGGAGCAGGCTGGCTCGCGAAGACGGTGTCACATTCAACACATCACCCAGAGCCTGTCACAACCCCGACTTCAACCGACTGAACGCCCGAATCAACGCCCGGTTGAATGCCTTGCCATTGTCATTCTTGCTATACAACGAAGCCCGAACGGCCGCCGACGGATACGTCCCCGGATCATTACGAATCGCCGGGTCGATCAAATCATCCGCCGCCGTGATCGCGTTGGCGTAATGGATCGTGTCGGTAATCGGCGCAATCACTTCCGGCGTCATCAGGTAATCCATCAATGCCAGCCCGGCTTCGGGATGCGGCGCATCCTTGGGAATGACCATGGCATCGAACCAGATCAACGTGCCTTCCTTCGGTATCCGGTAAGTCAACGTGAACGGTTTTTTCGCGGCCTCTGCCTGGCCCGCCGCGATGGCCACGTTGCCGTTCCAGGACATCGCCACACAGGTATTGCCGTTCGCCAGGTCGCTGATGTTCAGGTCATTGTCGAAGTAACGGATGTAAGGCCGGATCTTCGCCAATTGCTGCTCGGCCAGCTTCAGGTCATCGAGGTTCTGCCGGTTGATGTCCAGCCCCATGTACTTCATCACCGCAGCGAACACCTCGTTAGGGTCGTTGAGCAAACTCACCCCACAATCGGCGAATTCAGAGACCACTGCCGGATCGAACAGCATCGCCCAGCTGTCGGTTGGCGCCTCTGGCAGGCGCTTTTTGACGGCCTCTTGCTGATAGCCCACACCGGTTGTACCCCAGGCGTAGATCCCGGCGTAACGATTGCCCGGATCGAACACCGCCATGTGCTGGCGGAATTCATCACCGACGCCGGCGAAGTGCGGCAACTGTTGCGGGTTCAACGCTTGAATGGCCCCGCTCTGGATCGCCCGGGACAAATGCTGCCCCGCCGTCAGCACCAGATCGTAGCCACTGCGGCCGGTGAGCAGTTTGGTCTCGACGGTTTCCAGAGAGTCGAAGTGGTCGGCGACCACGTGAATGCCGGTTTTCTTCTCGAAATTGGTCAGGGTATCCGGGGCCAGGTACTCGCCCCAGATGTACAGGTTCACCACCGGTCTGGCGCTGTCGGCGGCCTGCACACACAAGGGTGCAAGCACCAGCAATAACGCTTGAGTCAGTTTGTGCAGGCCCATGATCACACTCCTTTGCCTGCGTATTGCGGCATGGTGATGCACGCGACGTTACCGCCGCCGAGCAGGATTTCCCGGGAATTTTCGATGCCGACGATCTTGTGCTGCGGGAACAGTTCGGCCAGCGTCGCCAGCGCCACCTGATCATTGCGATCGCCAAACAGCGGCACCACGATCGAGGTGTTGCCGGCGTAGTAGTTGATGTACGACGCGCAGATTCTGGTCCCGGCCTGCCGAGAGTGGGTGCTGTCCTGCTGATCCAGGCCTTCGGCTTCTTCCGCGGTCCATTCCAGCACGTCCGGTTGCGGCAGTTTGTGCACGATCAACTCGCGGCCGCGGCTGTCGCGGGTGCTGCGCAGAACGTCGTAGGCTTCCTGATAGATTTCCCATTGCGGGTCATCGCGATTGTCGGTCCATTGCAGCACCACTTCACCGGGACGCACGAAGCACGCGAGGTCGTCGACATGGCCGTCGGTTTCGTCGAACTTGCAACCTCGCGGCAGCCAGATGACTTGCTCGGCGCCGAGGTAGTCCGTCAGCCGACGGGTGACTTCTTCCTTGCCCAGGTGCTGGTTGCGATTGCGGTTGAGCAGGCATTGTTCGGTGGTGAGAATGCTGCCCTGGCCATCGCTCTGGATGCCACCGAGTTCGGCAATCAGCGGTGCGCGGTAGCGGTCGAAGCGTTCGATTTCGAGGATTTTGCCGGCGATCTGGTCGTCCTTGTCCCACGGGTAGTACAAGCCACCGTCAAGGCCGCCGTAGGCGTTGAATTCGAAGTCGACGCCCCGCACTTCGCCGCTGGCATCATTCACCACAAAGCACGGGCCGCTGTCGCGGAACCAGGTGTCGTTGCAGGTCATTTCCACCACGCGCACTTGCGGCGGAAGCTGACGGCGTGCCGTGGCGAATTGGGCGGCGGAGGCACACACGGTGACCGGTTCGCTGTGGGAAATAGCCGTGACGATCTGCACCCAGACTTTCTGCGCAGGCTTGGCGCCGTTACGCCAGACATCGGTGCGCTCCGGCCAGCCGAGCCAGCAACCGGCCTTGGTTTCGAATTCGCCGGGCAAGCGGAAGCCGTCTTGTTTTGGGGTGGAGTCGAGCAAACGTGCCATGGTCAAACCTCATCAGCGGGGATAGGAATGACCACAGGCTAAGGTCGCCGACGCCCTCCTCGCCAACGATGATTATTTCGGAACACTTGAATTCAACTCATCAATCGATCAGCTGATCGTTGAACCATTCGAGCATCTGCGCCACGGCCGGACGCTCCAGGCGTACCCGTTCGCACACGAGCGCGTATTGGCCCAATGCGGTCATGCTTGAGGTAAACGGGCGGACCAGGCGACCGCTGAGCAGATCTTCCTGCGCCGTCAGGTTATCGCCCATCGCTACGCCCTGCCCCTGGGCCGCAGCCTCCAGCGCCAGCCCGGCATGGGCGAAATACAACTGTCGCTCGGGACGTTGATCGCCGGCATGGCTGGTGAGCCACGCCGTCCAGGTCTTGCCGTCCTGATCGTCGTGCAGCAGGCAGTGGCGCGCCAGGTCCTTCGGGGTTTTCAAAGTGCCCTGGTTGAACAGGCCGGGGCTGCACACCGGGAAGAATTGCAGCGCCGGCAACGGCTTGACGAAGTACGCGCTACTGTCCACCGGGCCGGTGCCGTAAGTGATCGCCAGGTCGATGTCTTCGCCCGGCGCGGTGGCGTCGATCGGCTGTTCGTAGAGGTGCAAGGTGATGTGCGGGTAGCGCGCATAGAAATCCGTGAGGCGACGCATCAACCACTTTTGCGCCAGCTCGGCCGTCACCGCCAGGCGCAACACCGCCAGCGACGACGGATCGCGCAGTTCATCGCAGGCCTCGCCGATCAGTTCGAAGGCTTGCTGCAGGCTTTGCATCAGGCGCCCGGCGGCCATGGTCGGACGAATTTGCCGGCCTTCGCGGATGAACAGCGACACGCCCAGTTGCTCTTCGAGTTGACGGATCTGATGACTGACGGCGCTGTCGGTGACGCACAACTCGGCGGCGGCCCGGCCGAAGTGGGCATGGCGGGCGGCGCATTCGAAGGTCTTGAGGGCGGCCAGTGATGGTAATCGGCGCATGAGTCGGTTCCCGGTTTGAGGTGCTAATGCTGACTGGATGGACGGTGGGCGTCCAGTCAGACCGCGTTATCGTTCATCGCGAGCAAGCCCGCTCCCACATTGGATCTGTGTCGTTCACAAATCCAATGTGGGAGCGGGCTTGCTCGCGATGGCGTCGGCACTTACATCGCAAATCTTCTAGGCTGAAACCAACCACTTGACCCCACCGGAGGCCCCCATGCAACTCGAAGGCTCCTGCCATTGCGGCGCCGTGTCGTTCAGCCTGACCAGCGCCCACCCCTATCCTTATCAACGTTGCTACTGCTCGATCTGCCGCAAGACCCAGGGCGGTGGCGGTTACTCGGTCAACATCGCCGGCGATGCCGCCAGCCTCAAGGTACGCGGTCGCAAATCCATCGCGATCTACCACGCGCGGCTCAAGGATGACGGCGACAAACGCGCCCACCGCAGCACGGCAGAGCGGCATTTCTGCTCGGTGTGTGGCTCGGGGTTGTGGCTGTTCAGCCCGGAATGGCCGGAGCTTGTTCACCCGTTCGCCTCAGCCATCGACACGGCGCTACCCGTGCCGCCCGAGTACACGCACGTGATGCTCGGATCGAAAGCGCCGTGGGTGGAGGTTCCCGCGCATCACGGTGATCGGCATTGCGAGATCTGGCCCGAAGAATCCATCGCGCAGTGGCATGAGCGTCTGCGTCTGGTGCGCTGAATCAAGAAAAAACACGGACCTCGAATTTTTTACACACGGCAGTTCCCTTTTGCGTTTTTCGTTCGGTTAACCCTCAGAAGCCTTTCACTTACCGAACGATTCGATACAAAGGGATCTCCATGTCGCACCCACTTGCCGCACGTTTTCGTTTCGCCCTGTGCCCCTTGGCACTGGCCCTGCCAGCCGCGCTGCTGAGCCTTTCCTACACGGCCCACGCCGCCGAAACGGTTGAAAGCAAACCGGCTTCCAAAGACGACGGCGCGCTGCAACTGGGTACGACGAGTATTTCTGCCGTAGGCTTGGGCGAGACCACCGAGGACACTCATTCCTACACCACGGGCTCGACGTCCTCGGCCACCGGCCTGGCGTTGTCGCCACGTGAAACGCCGCAATCGGTCACCGTGGTCACCCGTCAGCAAATGGACGATCGCGGTGTGCAGAGCGTCAGCGACGCGTTGCGCAATGCCCCCGGCGTCTCGACGCAAAAGTACGACAGTGACCGTACCGAGTTTTCCGCCCGTGGTTTTGCCATCACCAACTTCCAGTACGACGGGGTCAACCAGCCGTATGACGGCGTCTACGGTGAGAACCCGAACAACAGCGATGACGCGGCGAGCCTCGACCGCATCGAAATCGTCAAGGGTTCGACCGGCCTGATGACGGGTTCGGGTGACCCGTCCGCCACCGTCAACCTGATTCGCAAGAAGCCGACCAAGGAATTCAAGGCCTCGCTCAGCGGCACGGTCGGTTCGTGGGACAGCTACCGCACCACCGGCGATATTTCCGGGCCGTTGAACGATACCGGCAGCGTACGCGGCCGCTTCGTCGGTTCGTACCAGGACAAGAATTCCTACATCGATCACTACAGCCAGAAGAAAGACCTGTTTTACGGCATCCTCGAAGCCGACCTGACGGACGACACCTTACTGACCTTCGGCATCGACAAATCCAGCGCCACCCCGCGCGGCACCTCCTGGACCGGCAACACGGTGTACTTCGCCGACGGCGGCCGCACCGATTTCTCGCGCAGTTTCAACCCGGGCGCCGACTGGAGCCGTCGCGATTTCGACACGGTCACCTACTTCACGTCGCTGGAACAGACGCTGGCCAATGACTGGAAACTCAAGGTCAATCTCAACCAGAAAACCACCGATCACGATACGCGCCTGGCCTCGGCCAGCGGCGGCGCACCGGACCGCGCCACCGGTGAAGGCATGTTCCTTTACTGGGGTCGCTGGGAAGGTCATCGCGTGCAGAACACGGCGGACGTGAACGTCTCCGGGCCGTTCACCCTGGGTGGTCGCGAGCACGAACTGGTGGCCGGCTTCATGACCTCCCATGCCCGCCAGACCGGCGCGACGTTCGACAGCGTTATCCCCGGCGCCGGAGGTGTGCCGGGCAGCATCTATGACTGGAAAGGCGATCTGCCGGAGCAGGATTTCCCGAAAAACGGCAAGTACGAGCGCACCACCAGCCAGAACGGCGCTTACCTGGCCACGCGCCTGCGCCCGACCGATGACCTGTCGATCATCCTCGGCAGCCGCGTGAGCACCTTCAAGTACAACGAGGATTACAGCTACTACCCGGGCGCCGGCCAGACCGACACCCAAACCAGCTACAAGGAACACGGCGTCGTCACCCCTTACGCCGGTGTGATCTATGACCTGGATGACACGTATTCGGTCTACGCCAGCTACACCAACATTTACCAGCCGCAGACCTACAAGGACGCCGCCGGTTCGACCCTGAAGCCGGTTGAAGGCAACAGCTACGAGACCGGGCTGAAAGCGGCGTACCTCGAAGGCAAACTGAACGCCAGCCTGGCCTTCTTCCGTATCGAGCAGGAAAACATCGCCCAATACGTCACCACCGACAGCACTGGGCAGGACGTGTACGAAGCCATCCCCGGGGCCACCACCAAAGGCGTAGAGCTGGAATTGGCGGGCGAACTGTCCGATGGCTGGAACCTGTCGGCCGGCTACACCTATGCCCGTACCCGCGACAAGGATGAGCAACGGATCTACGGCTTCCCGCTGGCCACCACCAAACCTGAACACGTCGTGCGCACGTTCACCACCTACCGTTTGCCTGGCGCACTGGACAAGGTCACCGTCGGTGGCGGCGTGAGCTGGCAGAGCGCTTTCTACGGTCAGAGCTTCAGCCCTACCGAGGGCAGCACTTCGCTCAAACAGGGCGGCTACACCCTCGTGGACCTGATGACCCGTTATCAGTACAACGAGCACCTGAGCTTCACCGCCAACGCCAACAACGTTTTCGACAAGAAGTACCTGACGGGCCTGGGCAACTTCGGTACCACGTTCTACGGCGAGCCACGCAACCTGATGCTGACCACCCGTTGGGATTTCTAAGCTGAACAGCATCGGCTGAATCAGCTGGCGAAACTTGACCCTGTAGGAGCCGAGCTTGCTCGCGATAGCGGTCTGTCAGCTACATGCATGTCGAACGTAGCGCCGTCATCGCGAACAAGCTCGACTCCTGCAGGGCACTGGGGATCAGGGGGCTCAGCTCTATTCACAGTCTTTGACAGTTTCCCGACAAAGCTGTCAAAGATTGCCGGCCGGCACCCGCCTAGCATGGGCGCATCCAATCTCCCTCGGGTGCTTCCATGTATCGTTCGCTGTGTCTGTCGCTGACTTCATTCTGCCTGTTCCTCCCCTCCACCTCCTTGCATGCCGAAGACTGGCGTTACAGCCTGCGGGCCGGCACCGCCAGTGCGCCGCGTTACAGCGGCAGCGATGAACGCGTGGTGGCGCCGCTGCTGGGCGGGGAAATCGTCAGCCCTTATGGTTTCTTTCTGGACACTGGAAAGGGTCTGGGCTGGGCGTTTGACGAGGATGACTTCGGCCTCAGCGTGTACGTCGGCGCCAGTGATGTGCGCAAGGATCGCAAGACCGGATTCAAAGGTTCCGATGAGCTGGACGGCATGGGTTCGATCAAGTCACGCCCGGTACTGGGGCTCGACGGCACGTATCGCATGGGCCCGATCATTTTCGGCGCGAGTTTTGAACATGCGCTGGAAAAAGACGATGACGACCACGACACGGGTTCCGCCTGGAATCGCTTGAAACTGAGCATCAGCGCACCGTTTTACGAGGGTGACCATGGCAAGGTCGTGGGCAGCCTCAACAGTCAGTTTGGCGACGGCGATTACATGCGCACCTGGTATGGCGTCAGCACGGCTCAGGCGTCGCGCAGTCAGTTCCGGGCGTATGACGCTCATGGCGGGCTGGTGAGTCGTGGAGCGGATCTGACCTGGTCGTTGCCGATCAATGATCAATGGAGCGTGTCGACGGTGTTGGCCGTGCAGTATCTGGCCAAGGAGGCGGCGGACAGCCCGATTGTCGAGCGGCGGATGCAGAGTTCGTTGGCAGGGCAGGTGGTTTACAGCTTTTGAGTTGAGGTGATGCGGACGGCCTCTTCGCGGGCAAGCCCGCTCCCACATTGGATCTATGCCGTTCACCAATCCAATGTGGGAGCGGGCTTGCTCGCGATGGGGCCCGCAAGAGCAACACCATTAATCCAGATGCGCCCAGGTCATACGAAACGACGCCCCACCCCACGGCGAATCCGCCACTTCCACTTGCCCGCCATGGGACTGCGACACCCGCCTGACCAGCGCCAACCCCAAACCAAACCCACCCGTGCGGCGATCACGGCTGGCGTCCAGACGCGAAAACGGCTCAAAAATCATCTCCCGACCGGCCACCGGCACACCCGGCCCATCATCATTGACCTGCACTTCGTAATGATCGCCGGTGCGCACCAGCGACACTTCCACCCGCGCCTCGGCATAGCGAATAGCATTGCGCAGCAGGTTGATCACCGCCCGCGCCATGAAGCGCGGTTCGATACGCACCTCATCCACCCGGCATTCGACAATCAGCAGCTGGACCCCGGCCGCCTCGGCCTCCAGCGCGACACTGCCGACCACGCTGTCGAGCCAGCTGTTGGCCTGGATATTCTCCCGGGTGATCACCGTCGCACCGCGCTCGAGACTGGCGTAGGTCAGCAGCTCCGACACCATCTCTTCCAGCTCGCCGAGGTCGGCGTACATGTCGGCAATCAGCTCGCGGTTCTGGGTCGGATCAGGCTGCTGCTTGAGCTGGTCGAGCTCGAACGACAACCGCGCAATGGGCGTACGCAATTCATGGGACACCGCGTTGGTCAGCTCACGCTGATTGGCGATCAGGCCTTCGATACGCGCAGCCATCAGGTTGAAGTGTTCAGACAGGTCGCGGATGTTCGAGCGTTTCGACAACCGGATGCGTGACGACAAATCGTTATCGCCAAAACGCTCGGCCGCCAGGCGCAGTTTTTCCAGATCGCGCCAGTGTGGACGTACCCAGAAAATCAACACCAGCCCGATCATCACCGCAATCATCAGATAGGCCGCGGCAATGTAGAACGGCATCAGACTCGGCTCGGCCGGCAACTTGATGCTGAGCAGCTGCGAACCGTCGTCAATGCGCGAGATGAACTGCGTGTACTTGTCGCGCAGCACCAGCTGGCCTTGGGCCAACTCGGCTTTTTCCTGATCGGTCAGGGCCAGTTGATCGGTCTCGACCAGGCTCAGGCCCAGGCCGTAATGGGGGCGCACGGCTTCCAGTTGGCGTTCACGGGCCGCACTGTCCAGGCCGCGCAATTGCTCCACCAGCGACCAGGCCTGGCCACGTACCGCCTCGCGGTTGTAGCTCTGCATCTGACCGTCGAGCAGCGCATCGAACGTGCGCTCGACGGTTTGCAGCCCCAGGATCAGGCCAACCGTCATCACCAGAAACAGCCCGAGAAATAACCGCAGCATCTACAGCTCCCACGCAAACGGATTGAACAGGTAACCCTTGCCCCAGATGGTCTTGATGCACACCGGTTCGCGCGGGTTGTCCTTGAGCTTGCCGCGCAACTTGCTGATGTAGACGTCGACGCTGCGGTTGAGCCCATCGAAAGCGATGCCGCGCATGCGGTTGAGAATGTCATCGCGGGACAGGATCTTGCCCGCGGCGCTGGCCAGCAACCACAGCAGCTCGAACTCCATGGTGGTCAACTCGATGCCCTCGCCCGCCAACCGCACTTCACGGCAACTGCGGTCGATACTCAGATGGCCGAACTCCAGCGCGCTGCACACGCTGCTGTCCGGCGTTTGCCGACGTTGCAACGCACGCAGGCGGGCCAGCAACACCGGTGGCTTGATCGGCTTGATCACGTAGTCGTCGGCGCCGGATTCCAGGCCGAGGATGTGATCGAGGTCATCTTCCTTGGCGGTGAGGATGACGATCGGCGTGTCGGACACGCTGCGAATTTCGCGGCACACGTGCAGGCCGCTCTGGCCCGGCAGCATCAGGTCGAGAACAACGATTTTCGGTTTGAAGTCGAGAAAAGCTGCCAACGCGAGGTCGCCGCGGTGCACCTGCAAAACCTCAAAGCCATGTTGAGACAGGAAATGCGCGATCAGCCCGGAGAGCCGCTCGTCGTCTTCCACCAGCAATACTTTGCCAAAACCCAGGTTATCCATAACGAACGCTTGCCAACCCTTGAGTGAAGTGGGCGGCATTATGGCGCCAATCAGTGACGGGGCGGAGATGACGGGCAGCAAAAACCGGCCTCTTGGGCCGGTTTTCAGTGATGTTTCATACTCTTAAGAGTTTTTAACAATATTGAATCAAGACGCGACATTTGTAGGGAGCCGGCTTGCTGGCGATGGCGTCTCTGAGATCGCTATCGCCAGCAAGCCGGCTCCTACAGGTTATGCGGCAACTGGGACGCCGCTGTGGAAGCGAAACTCCACGTCTGGCGACTCGATCAGTTCCTGCTCGGCGGCCCGGACCTTGTCGATCACCTGGGCAATATCCTTGGCATCACCATACTGGTAAGCCAGTTTCAGATAACCCTGAAAATGCCGGGCCTCGCTTTTCAGCAAGCCAAAGTAGAACTTGCCCAGCTCTTCGTCCAGGTGCGGCACCAGCGCCTCGAAACGCTCGCAGCTGCGGGCTTCGATGAACGCACCGACCACCAGGGTATCCACCAGTTTCACCGGCTCGTGGCTGCGCACCACTTTGCGCAGGCCCGAGGCGTAACGCCCGGCAGACAGCTGACGCAACTCGATCTTGCGCTTTTTCATCAGGCGCATGACCTGTTCGTGGTGCACCAGCTCTTCCCGGGCCAGACGCGACATCAGGTTGATCAGGTCGACGTGAGAGTAGTATTTGGCGATCAGGCTCAATGCCGTGCTGGCCGCCTTGAATTCGCAGTTCTTGTGGTCGATCAGCAAGGTTTCCTGATCGGCCAGCGCGGCCTGGACCCAGCCGTCCGGGGTACGGCAACCGAGGAACTCGTGAATTTCGGGAAGGATCATGGGGCTCACGGACAAAAGGTTCAAAACGAAGGGCGCCGATTATACCGGCCCGCCGCCAGACCACCAGCCACGACCGTTGATATGCATCAAGTCCCGAATGCGCAACCAGCAACTATAGTTGTGCAACGCCATGCTTTTTTACCCTATGGAGGTCCCGATCATGCAAGCCATTCGCAGCATTCTGGTGGTCATCGAACCCGAACACTCGGAAAGCCTGGCGCTCAAACGGGCCAAATTGATTGCCGGCGTGACCCAGGCGCATCTGCATCTGCTGGTCTGTGACCGCAAGCATGACCACAGCGGCATGCTGGGCGTGCTCAAGGCGGCGCTGATTGAGGACGGCTACAGCGTCACGACCGAGCAGGCGTGGAACGAAAGCCTGCACGAAACCATCGTCGATGTGCAGCAGGCCGAAGGTTGCGGGCTGGTGATCAAGCAGCATTACCCCGACAGTTCATTGAAAAAAGCCCTGCTGACCCCGGCGGACTGGAAACTGCTGCGCTTATGCCCGACGCCGGTACTGCTGGTCAAAACGTCGAAGCCCTGGACGGGCGGCGTGATTCTGGCGGCGATCGACGTGGGTAATACCGACGACGAACACCGCCACCTGCACAACACCATCATCGATCACGGCTATGACATCTCCAGTCTGGCCAAGGCGCATCTGCATGTCGTCAGCGCCCATCCGTCACCGATGCTGTCGGCGGCCGACCCGACGTTGCAGCTCAGTGAAACGATCGAGGCGCGCTATCGCGAACAGTGCAAAGCCTTTCAGGCCGAGTTCGACATTGATGACGAGCACCTGCATATCGCGGAAGGTCCGGCGGATGTGTTGATTCCGTACATGGTGCACAAGCTGGGTGCAGCAGTGACGGTGATTGGCACGGTGGCGCGGTCCGGGTTGTCCGGGGCGTTGATCGGCAATACGGCGGAAGTAGTGCTGGATGCGGTGGAGAGTGATGTGCTGGTGTTGAAGCCGCAGGAGATTGAGGATCACCTGGAAGAGATGGTGTCTCATCATTGAGAATTGCGGTGAGGGGTAGATCCCATCGCCAGCAAGCCGGCTCCTGCAGGGGGACGCGGTTACCTGTAGGAGCCGGCTTGCTGGCGATGCTTTTCAGTTTCAACCGCCAAAGGCATCCTTGAGGAATCCCGGCGCAATGTAGCGCTGGTAATGCGCCTCCGAGAGCAAAAAGAACTCCCGATCAATCGCATCCCGCAGCTCCGGCAGGTTCCAGTCGCGAAACTCCGGCAGCAGGACCATCCCGTAGGCGTCCAGATTATTGATCACCCGCGCGCCCCGGGCGATCAGCTGATAAGCCCAGCAATATTCCGACTGATGCGGCACGAAGCGGATCTTTCGCTGTTCCAGCTGCATTCTCAGCAGCGCCGGATCAAAAATTTCCACCTTGCCGGCCATCACCTGGGACAACAGCTGCTCGAGACGCAGCCACACCGCGCGCTTTTCTTCCTCGTTGTAACCGTTCCAATGGATCACTTCATGGTGGAAACGCTTGCAGCCACGGCAGACCAAGTCACCGTAAACAGTGGAGCAAAGGCCGACGCAGGGGGTCTTGATGGTCTGATTGGGCATAGGTCAGGAAAACACGGGAAAGCAGAACAGGCCGGCATGTTAGCCCTTTGTCTAACATTCATCACCCCTCAAAATTGAGAGCCCAACTTACCTTTAAATTTTTTTTGCCGTAGAATCAGCCAGCCTTTTAAGGCGCCAATGTCCGTTAGAAGCTGTTTTCAAAGCGTCACGAGCACAGTCGTTCCTTCAGAGCGGTGTTGGCGAAGGGTTTTTCCAGCGGGGAAAAGCTCTACGCCAACCCTCATCAGCTCCCCGTTCTGCAGGCGTAAAACTTTGAAAGCAGCTTCTGTAAGGAATTGTCGGTAATTCTGGCTAAGTGGCGCACAACGCCACGCAGCGCATGAGTACGGCAATTTCGGGATGAGCGTCCCGGACACCCATTTGGGACCACTGATGAGGGTAATAACTGTGCTTGAAGCCTACCGCAAACATATCGAAGAGCGTGCAGCACTGGGTATCGTTCCCCAGCCGCTTAACGCCGAACAAACTGCAGGCCTGGTCGAGCTGCTGAAGAATCCCCCGGCTGGCGAAGAAGCTTTCCTCGTTGACCTGATCACCAATCGCATTCCGCCTGGCGTGGACGAAGCAGCCTATGTAAAGGCCGGCTTCCTGTCTGCCTTGGCCAAAGGCGAAGCCACCTCCCCTCTGATCGACAAGAAACGCGCTGTTGAACTGCTCGGCACCATGCAGGGCGGCTACAACATCGTGACCCTGGTTGACCTGCTCGACAACGCCGAACTGGCTCCTGTCGCCGCGGCTCAACTCAAGCACACCCTGCTGATGTTCGATGCGTTCCACGACGTCGCGGAAAAAGCCCGCAACGGCAACGTACACGCCAAAGGCGTGATCCAGTCCTGGGCTGACGGCGAGTGGTTCCGCAACCGCCCTGTCCTGGCCGACAAGATCAGCCTGCGCGTGTTCAAGGTCACCGGCGAAACCAACACCGACGACCTGTCCCCTGCCCCGGACGCCTGGTCCCGCCCGGACATCCCGCTGCACGCCCTCGCCATGCTGAAAATGGCCCGTGACGGCATCGTGCCTGACGTCCAGGGCGTTACCGGCCCGATGAAGCAGATCGAAGAAATGCGCGGTCAAGGCTTCCCGATCGCCTACGTCGGTGACGTGGTCGGTACCGGTTCTTCGCGCAAGTCCGCCACCAACTCGGTGCTGTGGTTCTTCGGCGACGACGTTCCTTACGTGCCGAACAAGCGTGCTGGCGGCTTCTGCTTCGGCAGCAAGATCGCTCCGATCTTCTACAACACCATGGAAGATGCCGGCGCACTGCCGATCGAATTCGACGTCACCAACATGAACATGGGCGACGTGATCGACCTGTACCCGCATGCTGGCAAAGTCTGCAAACACGGCACTGACGAAGTCCTGACCACCTTCGAAATGAAGACTCCGGTGCTGTTGGACGAAGTTCGTGCCGGCGGCCGTATTCCGCTGATCATCGGCCGTGGCCTGACCGACAAGGCTCGCGCCGAATTGGGCCTGGGCCCTACCGATCTGTTCAAACTGCCTGAAGCACCTGTCGATACCGGCAAGGGCTACACCCTGGCACAGAAAATGGTCGGCAAGGCGTGCGGTCTGCCAGAAGGCAAAGGCGTTCGTCCTGGCACCTACTGCGAACCGAAAATGACCACCGTCGGCTCTCAGGACACCACCGGTCCGATGACCCGTGACGAACTGAAAGACCTGGCGTGCCTGGGCTTCTCGACCGATCTGGTAATGCAGTCCTTCTGCCACACCGCGGCCTATCCAAAGCCGATCGATGTGACCACCCACCACACCCTGCCAGACTTCATCATGACCCGCGGCGGCGTTTCCCTGCGTCCGGGCGACGGCATCATCCACTCGTGGCTGAACCGTATGTTGCTGCCGGACACCGTCGGTACCGGTGGTGACTCGCACACCCGTTTCCCGATGGGCATTTCGTTCCCGGCCGGTTCCGGTCTGGTTGCGTTTGCTGCAGCCACCGGCGTTATGCCGCTGGACATGCCGGAATCGATCCTGGTGCGCTTCAAAGGCAAGATGCAACCGGGCGTCACCCTGCGTGACCTGGTTCATGCCATTCCTTACTTCGCGATTCAGGCTGGCCTGTTGACCGTTGAGAAGAAAGGCAAGAAGAACGCTTTCTCCGGCCGCATCCTGGAAATCGAAGGCCTGGACGACCTGAGCATCGAGCAGGCTTTCGAGCTGTCCGACGCCTCGGCTGAACGTTCGGCTGCCGGTTGCACCATCAAGCTGTCGAAAGAGTCGATCACCGAGTACCTGAACTCCAACATCACCCTGCTGCGCTGGATGATCGGCGAAGGCTACGGCGATGCGCGTACCCTGGAACGTCGTGCTCAAGCGATGGAAGCCTGGGTTGCCAACCCTGAGCTGATGGTTGCCGATGCTGACGCCGAATACGCTGAAGTCATCGAAATCGACCTGGCCGACATCAAAGAGCCTGTGCTCTGCGCGCCGAACGACCCGGACGACGCCCGTCTGCTGTCCAGCGTTGCTGGCGAGAAGATCGACGAAGTGTTCATCGGTTCGTGCATGACCAACATCGGTCACTTCCGCGCTGCCGGCAAGTTGCTGGATCAGGTCAAAGGTCAGCTTCCAACCCGTCTGTGGCTGTCGCCGCCGACCAAGATGGACGCTCACCAGTTGACCGAAGAAGGCTACTACGGCATCTACGGCAAGGCCGGCGCACGCATGGAAATGCCAGGCTGCTCGCTGTGCATGGGTAACCAGGCACGTGTAGAGCCGAACTCCACTGTGGTGTCGACGTCGACCCGTAACTTCCCGAACCGTCTGGGTGATGGCGCGAACGTTTACCTGGCTTCGGCTGAGTTGGCGTCTGTTGCTTCCATCCTGGGTCGCCTGCCGACCGTCGAGGAGTACATGGAATACGCTGGCAAGATCGACAGCATGGCGGCTGATGTTTACCGCTACCTGTCCTTCGACCAGATTGCCGAGTTCCGTGAGGCTGCTGCGAACGCCAATATCCCGGTTGTTCAAGCCTAAGGCTTTCTCGTTGTAGAAGACGCCGCGTGTCGTGAGATGCGCGGCGTTTTTTTATGTTTGGTTTTTTGTGTAAGCGTACGCATCCCCTGTGGCGGCGACGGAAGCAGGTCGGTTTTCAGGCCGCCTCGCTTTGGCTTTTGATCTTGATCTTGATCTTGATCTCCCGTTGGAAGGCCGTACGTCAGGGGCGCAGGCGCTTGGTTACTTGGCGCTTTTCCAAGTAACCCGCCGTCAGGGCGGAACCCATAGCGGCCGTTACCGCAGGAATGGATATGTACACCCTCAAAAAACAAGTCGCCTGACGCTCAGCCATCGCTAGCAAGCCAGCTCCTACAAGGGTCCGGGTACATCTGCAATAACCGACACTCGCCCCAAAAAAAACGGCCAACCCGCAGCGCGGATCAGCCGTCATTCATTCCAGCAAATCAAATCAAACGAGCGGCACCGATCAGGCACTCAGCGAATAAATCAACGCCGAAATAGCCACCAAACCCACCGCCGTCACAAACACATTCGACGCCTGACCACGAAAGCGCGCCATCGCTGGCACCTTACGAATCGCATACATCGGCATCAGGAACAGAATCGCCGCGATGATCGGCCCACCCAAGGTTTCAATCATCCCCAGAATGCTCGGATTCAACGTCGCCACGATCCAGCACACCACCAGCATAAACGCCGCGGTCATGCGATCCAGAGTCTTGGGCGCCGGACGCTTGCCACTCTTCACGATCAGGCCTTTAAGCCCCTCACTGGCACCGATGTAATGCCCGAGGAACGACTTGGAAATCGCCACAAACGCAATCAACGGCGCCGCAAACGCAATGGTCGGATTGCTGAAGTGGTTAGCCAGGTACGACAGGATCGACAGGTTCTGCGCCTTCGCTTCCGCCAGTTGCGCCGGTGACAGGGTCAGCACGCAGCTGAACACGAAGAACAGCACCATCACCACCATCAACACATGCGCGCGGGACAGGATCTGCGAACTGCGCTCCTCGGCATGGTCACCGTAGCGACGCTTCTGGTCCACCGCGAACGCCGAGATGATCGGTGAATGGTTGAATGAGAACACCATCACCGGAATCGCCAGCCACAAAGTGTGCAACAGCGCCGACGGCTCAGGCACCGTCGATGCCGTGGTCAGGATGCCGCCATTCCAGTGCGGAACCAGGAACACCGCCAGGAACAGCAACGCCACGATAAACGGATACACCATCAGGCTCATGGCCTTGACGATCACCTGCTCACCGCAACGCACCACGGCCAGCAAACCGAGGATCAGCACAAACGACAACACCGCGCGCGGTGGCGGCATGATGTGCAGTTGATGCTCAAGGAAACTGCCGACGGTGTTGGTCAGCGCCACGCTGTAGATCAGCAGGATCGGAAAGATCGCAAAGAAGTACAGCAAGGTGATCAGCGCACCGGCCTTGATGCCGAAGTGCTCTTCCACCACTTCGGTGATGTCCGCGCCTTCGCGCCCGGACAATACGAAACGGGTCAGGCCACGGTGTGCGTAAAACGTCATGGGGAACGCCAGCACCGCCAGGATCAGCAACGGCCAGAAGCCGCCCAGACCCGCGTTGATCGGCAAAAACAACGTACCGGCCCCGATGGCCGTGCCAAACAGGCCGAGCATCCAGGTGGTGTCATGGCGGTTCCAGCCTTCAAGGCTGACAGGTTTCGCCGCTACATAGCGTTCGTTGACGCTATTGGCCTGATCATTCATCCGGTGGGATCTCCGCATTCCGGTCAGTTGCTACCCGGTCAGGACGAGTCGGAAAAATCCGACAGGCAGCGCCCTGGCCGAAACAGGGGCGCGATTGTCCGGGATTAATGAGCAGAAGCAAAGACTTAGGTGAGGAATGGTTGTGCGGATCAGTCAATCTGGAGCGAACACAACCTTGTAGGAGCTGGCTTGCTAGCGATGGGGTCGGAAGGACACCGCAGTATCCAAAATCTTTCGCCAGCAAGCCGGCTCCTACAATTTCGAGTGAGCCTCAATCCCGCACAAGCTTTTCATCGCCAAATGCAGACTCGACTTGATAAAGGTTTCCCGTCATGTATTTTGAAGCAATCTTCATTCTGCATGAGGGAAATGCCATGCCACTGGTTCGCATCGATATCAAAAAGCATCAGGACCCCACTCACGCCAAACGCATCGGTCAGCTGGTTTACGCCGCCATGCACAGCGCCATCGGCGTTCCGGAAAACGATAATTTCCAGATCCTCGCCGAACACGACGAGCAGCACTTTATCTTTGATCCGCAATATTTGGGGATCCCTCGCACCGATCAACTGGTGGTGATCCAGATCACCCTGAGCGAAGGCCGAACCGTCGAGCAGAAGAAGCTGCTCTACAAATCCATCGCCGAGAGCCTGAACGCTGAACTGGCGGTGCGACTGGAGGATGTATTCATTAATCTGGTCGAAGTGAAAAAAGAAAACTGGTCGTTCGGCAACGGAATTGCTCAGTACGCCCTCTGATCGCCATCCTCTATCTTTGTGAGCCGCCAATGCCCCGTGTTTCCCGCAAGCAAGCCGAACTCAACCGCGAGATCATCGTCGAGGCGGCCACGCGGCTGTTTCGCGAACGGGGTCTGCACGGCATTAGTGTGATTGATGTCATGCGCGCGGCGGGCCTGACCCATGGCGGCTTCTATGGGCATTTCGAGTCCAGGGAAGCCCTGGCTCAGGAGGCCAGCGGCCGCGCATTCCAGCAATCGGCAGACCGCTGGAAAGACTGGATTGCCGCCAACGAAGACAAGAACGCCGCCCGTCGGGCCTTGATCGGCCCCTACCTGTCGGCCACCAGCCGCGACAATCCGGGCGATAGCTGCCCGGTGGTGGCGTTTGCCGGTGACATTTGCCACGAAGCCGCCGACAGCGGCCTGCGCCAAACCTTCATGGAAGGCCTCGGGTCATTGCTCGACACGTTCACGCCCCTGATGGATACCGGCGACGACGCCCGCGATCGTCAACAGGCGCTGGTGCAATATTCCCTCATGGTCGGCGCACTGACGCTTGCCCGGGCCACCCGGGGCGATGCCTTGTCCGATGAAATTCTGGAGGCCGCGCGCACCTTTCTGACAGCGCGCTAACCTGGCGCTCCTGTTCCGCTATGATCATCTGGCAGTGCTGCGATCTTTAATCGTTGCCCATGCGTTTTGAAGCCAGCAATCTCTAGGGATATTCAAGCCACAGGAGCCCAGCATGCCCGCCACTGTCCTGGTACTGGTCGAAACGATCAATGATTACCTGCCGATTCTCGAACATCAGGGTTTTCACCTGATATTGGCGCCAACCCCCGCCGAACGGGCCGAAGCCATTTCGACCCAAGGTGCGCGTATCGATGCGGTACTGACCCGCGGCCCGCTGGGCCTGTATGCCGATGAAATCGCTGCACTGCCGGCACTGAAGATCATTTGTGTGATTGGTGCCGGTTACGAACAAGTCGACCTGCAGGCCGCTGCCGACCGGGGCATCACGGTCACCAACGGCGCCGGGGTCAACGCCTCTTCTGTCGCCGACCATGCAATGGCGATGCTGCTTTCGATGGTGCGTGACATCCCCCGTTGCGATGCTGCCGTGCGCCGGGGCGAGTGGCCGAAAATCATGCGCCCTTCCCTGGCCGGCAAACGCATGGGCATTCTCGGCCTCGGAGCTGTCGGCATGGCCATCGCCAAACGCGCCGCCAACGGTTTTGACATGACCGTCAGCTACCACAACCGCCAACACCGCAGCGACGTGCCGTACAGCTTCTGCTCGACACCGACCGAACTGGCCCGCGCCTCGGATTTCCTGGTGGTGGCCACGCCCGGCGGGCTCGGCACCCGCAGCTTGATCAATCGATCGGTGCTGGATGCGTTGGGGCCCAACGGATTTCTCGTCAACATCGCCCGGGCCAGCGTGGTGGTGACTGCCGACCTGATCAGCGCTCTGGAGCAACGACGCATTGGTGGCGCGGCGCTGGATGTCTTCGATCATGAACCACAAGTGCCGGATTCCCTGAAATCGCTGAGCAATGTGATTCTCACGCCACACGTCGCAGGCATGTCGCCCGAAGCGACCCAGAGCACCGTCGAACTGGTCGGGCGCAACCTGATGGCGTTTTTTTCCGGTCAGCCGGTGCTCACCCCCGTCAGCCTGCCGACATCGGCATCGGCGACGCCGCCCGAAAATAACGCCGCGCTGTAAGACAATTCAAACAGGTGTATCAAAAGCAATGATTGCCCGGCAACACCCTCACCTATAAGGGCCGTTCGTGGTTGTGGCTGCGGGGTGTGCGCATTAGATTAGCCAATAGTTTCAGGCCTCCAGAATAAGCAGAAGGGATAAGCATGGCGCTTACTGACCAGTCCACCCGTATCCGCACCGGCGAAGAACTCGATGCCAGCCTGATCGATCCGTACCTCAAGGCCCACATTCCGGGCCTCAGCGGTTTGCCGCAGATCAGCCAGTTCCCCGGCGGTGCGTCGAACCTCACTTACTTGCTGGAATACCCCGAACAGGAATTCGTCCTGCGCCGGCCGCCGTTCGGCCACAAGGCGAAATCCGCCCACGACATGGGCCGCGAATTTCGTATCCTCAATCAACTGCGCGATGGTTTTCCGTACTGCCCGAAAGCCTATGTGCACTGCACCGACGAATCGGTGATCGGCGCCGAGTTCTATGTGATGGAACGGGTAAAGGGGATCATCCTGCGCGCCGAACTGCCGCCGGAACTGGGCCTGGATTCGGCGAAAACCGAAGCCTTGTGCAAAAGCTTCATCGACAAGTTCGTCGAGCTGCATCAGGTTGACTACAAGGCTTATGGCCTGGGCGACCTCGGCAAGCCCGAAGGCTATGTGGCACGGCAGATCAAAGGCTGGAGCGACCGCTACGAAAAAGCCCTGACACCGGACGCGCCGCAGTGGGAAACGGTCAAGGCCTGGCTCAACGACAAGATGCCCGCCGATCACCCGACGTCGAGCATCGTCCATAACGACTACCGTTTCGACAACGTGATCCTTGACCCGAACAACCCGATGCAGATCATCGGTGTGCTCGACTGGGAACTCACCACCCTCGGCGACCCGCTGATGGACCTGGGCAACACCCTCGCCTACTGGATCGAAGCCGACGACCCGGCACCGGTGCAACTGATGCGCCGCCAGCCGAGCCACGCACCGGGCATGCTGACCCGCCGCGAATTCGTCGATTACTACGCCCAGCGTTCGGGCATCCAGATCGACAACTTCGACTTCTACTACACCTACGGCCTGTTCCGTCTTGCCGGCATCGTGCAGCAGATCTACTACCGCTTCTTCCATGGTCAGACTCAGGACAAACGCTTTGCGCAGTTCATTCACATGAACAAACTGCTGGAGCAGATGAGCTTGCAGGTCATCCAGAAATCCAGCCTCTGATCCTGATGCGGCTCACTGAAGGAAACTGCAGGAGCGAGCCTGCTCGATCCTGCAAGGGCCCCTATTCGCTTGAGTGAACAGCATCAGCCTCTGATCCAGACCTCCAAAAACAAGGGAAAACCCATGTCCAAGACTCAGTTGTTCGACCTCGACGGCAAGATCGCTTTCGTCTCCGGCGCCAGCCGTGGCATCGGTGAAGCCATCGCCAAACTCCTGGCCCAACAAGGCGCCCATGTGATCGTTTCGAGTCGCAAACTCGAGGGCTGCCAGCACGTCGCCGACGCGATCATCGCCGCCGGCGGCAAAGCCACTGCCGTCGCCTGCCACATCGGTGAAATGGAACAGATCAGCCAGGTCTTCGCCGGCATCCGCGAACAGTTCGGCCGCCTGGACATCCTGGTCAACAACGCCGCGACCAACCCGCAGTTCTGCAACGTGCTCGACACCGACCTCAGCGCCTTCCAGAAAACCGTCGACGTGAACATTCGCGGTTACTTCTTCATGTCGGTCGAAGCCGGCAAGCTGATGCGTGAAAACGGTGGCGGCAGCATCATCAACGTGGCGTCGATCAACGGCATCTCGCCGGGGATCTTCCAGGGCATCTACTCGGTGACCAAGGCTGCCGTGATCAACATGACCAAGGTGTTCGCCAAGGAATGTGCGCAGTTCGGGATTCGTTGTAACGCGTTGCTGCCGGGGCTGACCGACACCAAGTTTGCTTCTGCGCTGGTGAAGAATGAGGCGATCTTGAACACCGCGCTGGCGCAGATCCCGCTCAAGCGTGTGGCGGATCCGAGTGAGATGGCGGGGGCGGTGTTGTATCTGGCCAGTGACGCTTCCAGCTACACCACCGGTGTTTCGCTGAATGTGGATGGCGGGTTCTTGTCCTGAGTCGCTTTATCGGATGAACAAGAAAGGCAGCCTCGGCTGCCTTTTGTCTGAGTAATCGGTGTATTTGTCCCGAATTCGCCTATCGCACTGGCGGAACCCAAAAACGCCTGTGCCAGTCCCGAACGCGAACCCTTGCCCCTCTAAGGCCAGGGCCACTCTCTTACATTTATCAGCAACTTCACCGATAAATCTCCATCAGGAAGCTCTGCTACCGCCTCGAATGTGCGCGGACCGGTTGTGGTGTACAGGAAGACATCTCCCTGAACAATCCCTTGCCCACTGGTTATTCTTTTGAAGGGTTCTTTTTCAGGCCTGTAAAGAGTCACGCGAACATTGTTGAGAGGAGTGCCATCTGAACGCTTTAGCCTTAAATTAACGCCCGACCAACCGTTAACACGAATATTGACGACTTCAGGAGGAAGAGGTGCGTCCTGGCCTGTTGATTCATACCAGAACCTGAAAGAAGGCTCGTTTTTTTTCACTTCACAGGGAACCTCCAAAACAGTAACCACGTCCCGGCTATAAACAAGAAGTGTGATAGCGCCAGGTGAACCTCCAGGAAAAGTCACCCGTGAAGTAAATTTGCCAGCGTCCCTTTCAATATCTACCCCCCACGCCGGATCTGCGTATGGTTTCAGGTCACCATGATTGACCACCTCGAAGCGCAGCGTCTGCAAACTCTCCTCTGGGATCTCTACTTCTATCTTGTTTGTCTGATCGGGATACATCACACCGCTTGAACCCGGAACCCATTCGACTCCATTGATCAGTACATTTGCTTTTTCCCAAGAGGGGCTCGAATTAACCATGGCCAAATATTTCTCCGCTTCAGTTCGTCGATACATTGCTTGCTTTACATTGATATGAAAAAGCTGAAAACTTAATTATCGAGACAAAAACAAAGCTTGTAACTGTCACAAGTGACAGCTGGACTAGAACATATTGCGATAACCAGGCTAACAACCAGATGCACTCCACCGAAGCAAGCTGAACATTCTTTTGTATCGACTTGCTTTCAGTTCTGGAACTATTGCTTGTCATCAAGGATCGTCATAACCCGATAACACTCGCCATATTTTCCGGAACATCAACTTGGCGACAAAAGGTCGCAACAATCAATATGACCAAAGTGACTGCCGAAATATGCGCAGTTCGGGATTCGTTGTAACGCATTGCTGCCGGGGCTGACCGACACCAAGTTTGCTTCGGCGCTGGTGAAGAATGAGGCGATCTTGAACACCGCGCTGGCGCAGATCCCGCTCAAGCGTGTGGCGGATCCGAGTGAGATGGCGGGGGCAGTTTTGTATCTGGCGAGTGATGCATCCAGCTACACCACCGGTGTTTCGCTGAATGTGGATGGCGGGTTCTTGTCCTGATTCAGCTACGCAATATGTAAGCGTCGCCCGCGGCAGTTTCACCACGGGCAAGCTCTTAACGCTTTAACACTTACGCACAGCCTCATAGGCAATTAATCCAATTTTACAGACTTGTATTGCTAGACAACTATCTATTTGCACAATCAAAAGTCCAGATTGAAGCTCAGTGTAATAGTGGAGAATTTTTCAAACGTTGCAGTCATTGTAAAAGCCCCCCTCTGATTGGCAGCATTATCATTGACGAATACCTTCCAAACAGTACCTAAATCCTGAGTACCGGCCGGCGTAAATCGCATGCCTCCGGGGGCATCCCTTAAAATACTCAGCGTATGTTTCGTAACGGGCGTTCCTTGCGGCCGACGAAATTCGAGATCCAGCCATTGACCCAGTGGGGGATACAACGTTGCGCCTGGCTGCCGCTCTCGCCCCATGAACCAAACAGTGACTGTAGCTGGAGCGCCAATCTTTAACTGGTTCTTCGCAGTTATCAGTTCAGACTCGTTGCTTTCTGTCGAAGCCTTCAAATTGAACGTACCCTGCTTCCCGGAAGCAGCGGTAAACCGCCATTCATTGGTGGTTGGCTGACCCAGAGGGGGCACACTATTAAAATCACTTGGAGCAAGGCCTGCATCAGGCACAACGTTAAGCTTCAGCGGAGTCCCCGCCATTGCAGAGTCGTTCCAGGATACGGTGATTGGGTACGTTTCACCTGCGTTGAACGTTGCTCCGCCAGGTGGCAGTGCAACGCCGCGCACCAACATCTTCAACTCATTTCCCAGATTGCTTGAGATCACCACGCTGTCAATCACCGCCGGTAATGCCACATCCGTGGTATATACAACTAATTGCACTGCGCCACTTCGGTTGTTCTCTGTCTTGATGATCCAGTTGAAACTGCCATCATCGTCAGGATAAACAGGGTGGCCAAGAGACGGATCCGACTCGACGTTTAAATTCTCGTTATTGTCCCCCACACCAAGGCGCAGCGTTTTCACGCCCCCCGACTCAAACTTGATGCTCAGTTTGTTCTCCTGCTCTCGGAGCAAAATGTTCCTCTTGTCTGTTTTGATCTCCAGACCGTTCAGGAAGAACTTTGCCTGGCTCCAGTCGGGTAGTGTCGTGGCCACTGCGGATTTGTTTGGGTGGGTCATTGCTTCATCTCGATTATCGGTGGTGGCAATGGAGAAAACTGATCACTTGACTATCGAGAAAAAAAACACTTGCGGTAACTGTCAATAGTGACAGTTTAACTAGATCAAATCGCGATAAATAATTACTAAAAGGAATAACGTTTACCCATGGGACGCATCGCCGGCAAGCCAGGTTCCCGCTATTCACACTACTGAACAGGTATCAGCCAGAAGCCGCCTACTTTGGTCAACTGGCATATCAGGCTGATCTGTAACTGCAGCATCATGTAGCGTCCGTCTCCTGCTCCTTGACAACAACATCAACCCACACCTCCGTTTCACTCGTTGTGTGGTCCGGTAAAGTTGCAATTGCAGAGTACTTTAACAATTTGGGTTGAGGGTGTATGAACAACCCGATTTGCAGGTATCCACTGGAGTTGGTATGACCGGTGATGAGAGGAGTTCCATCTTGGGAACACGCTACAGGAATTTCAGCCAAAGGAGTGCCTACTGAGTTTCTGAGCCTTACAGCCACTGTAAACGGATAACCGACCAACACCTTGACCTTCTCGGGAGGCAAAGGTGCAGGCAGGCCAAAAGCATCGAATTTTAAAGTGAAGTCTGCATACGGCAGCAATCGGTTAATCGGCGATTCCATTTTAGCCATGCCATTTTCCGTGGATAGGCGCAATTTGAACGCACCCATCTTCATACCCCCCTTGAAGCCCCACGCACGCGTTGGTGTTGGCTGGCCCAAGGGCGGCATGCTGGTAAAGTCATCTGCCCCCACACCCGATACGGGCACTACCTCCAGTTTCAGGCTTGCGTGGGCCATTTCTGGATCCGTCCAACTCGCGGTGATGCGGTACTCTCGGTTCCCGTTGAAATTCCTCCCACCTGGTGGAATCTCATCGCCATTCACCAAAACCTTAAGCTCGTTGGCGAGATCGTCTGACATCACCAAACATTCAACCGGCCGAGGCGCTACCTGATCGGCACTATAAAGAACCAGTTCGACAAGACCACTTTTGCTGCTGTCGTCCGGGGTAAGCTTCCATTTGAATGGTTCCCGGACTGGGGTCTCGAAGTCCGGAGATGCCTTGAAGGTCAGGTTTCCACTACCCGAACCGAGTCGTAACTCCTTCGCAAATCCCGGCAGAGCCTCCAGTTCCAGTACGTTTTCACGCCCTCGATCAATAAAGACGGGATCGCCCCACTTCACCACCACGCCATTTATCCGCAACGTGGTTTCATCCCAAGAAGAGCTCTTGTAAATGGCTTTGTCGGCGTTAACTTTAATGGTCATGGCATCCTCTCGATAATCACGGTGGCAACAAGAAAACTGACCACTCGACTATGAAGAAAATGCTCGCACGAAGGAACTGTCATAAATGACAGCTCCTCTAGATCAAATCGCGATAAAAATCCGAACTACCGTGACAGCACGAGACTACTGAGTGACGCAACGAGTCGCAGTAGTCTCCCGCGTCACCTGCCCCTCCTCCGCCCGCACATCACCCAGCACGTCGGTTTTTTCAGACGTTTCACAGGTGCGCTGAGGAATCGGAGGCGGTGCGGCGGGCGGTGGAGGTGGCGGGCTTGCGCAACCGCCAATCAGGGCTGCGCAGAAGGCGAGCGATAACGGTGTAGAAACGCGTTTCCCAAGACTGTTCATTAGGCTGACCTGCAAAAAATGATGTGCTCATTTTTTGTGACAACAAAACTACGCTGGAAAGTCCACGATCCGGCCACAGAAAAAACAATGTGTTCTTCCCGCTGATCTGTCAGTCATTTCCTGAGTATGGGAGCTCATTGATGCAGGGTGTTGCATTCGAGTTCGTAGCGCAGCTCTTCAACCAGTGCCTGCACGGCATCCGGGGTGCGGAGCGCGGTTACGCTCAACCCGCTGACCACCAGATCCACCTGCCCCGACACCGGGTGATAGAGCTTTACCGTCAACGAATGGTCCCCCGTGAGTGTGCACTCACAGGCCAGCGGCGAAAAACTGCGTTCCAGTTGCAGGCGTAATTGCGCCAGAGAAATCATTGCAATTCACCTTGGCGGCGGCGCATCAAGCAGTGCGCTTTGAACGTAACCATGTGACGGTTCCTTTTCATGTATCGAAGGGTTCGCGAAGACTCGTATCGCACCCTTGCAGCCTAAGAACCGCCGTGCCCGATCAGAACATCCATTTGCACTGCCTCAACTAGTGCATTTGCACCTTAACGCTGCCCCTTGGGTCGTCTCTCGCCGGAGAACAATCCGCGCTCGCGCGCCCAGACGATGGCCTCGCTGCGACTGTGAACATCGAGCTTGGAATAAACCGTCGACACGTGATTACGGACGGTGTTGGGGGCCAGTTTCAGGCGCGCGGCGATTTCCTTGTCGGCGAGGCCTTCGCAGATCAGGCCAAGCACATCGCGCTCCCGGGCCGTCAGATCAGTGAAGGACACACTGGGCAATTTTGGCGAGTTGACCCTTTTCACATTGGCGAGTTTTTCGATCAGCGTACGGCTGAACCAGGACGCGTCTTTCATTACCTCTTCAATCGCCGCCACCAATTCCAGCTCGGTGCGTTTGCGCTCGGTGATGTTCATCAGCACCAGCAGGTAGCAGGGGTTGTCCTGAATGTTCACGGTGTCAGCGGAAATCGCGCACTCGATCAGGTCACTGTCTTTCTTGCGTACGCTGACATCGATGCGATCCAGCGTTCCGGTTTTCTCCAGCGTCGCGAACAACCGTACGCGGGCGCTCTTGTCGTGGATGAAATCGATTTCGGCGATGGTCTTGCCGAGCACTTCTTCACTGGGATAGCTGAGCGTTTCGAGAAACGCCTCATTGACGTCCAGCACCACCTGATCACTGGCGTTGCACACCAGGATCGGCACGGGCGTCAGGCGAAACGCTTTGGCGAACCGTTCTTCACTCTGACGCAGCGCCACTTCGGCCTTGTGCCGGGGATCCATATCGACGAAGGAAAACAACATGCAGTCTTCATCGTGAAGCTCAAGGGGTTGCCCGGCGACGATCACTTGCTTGCTACCGCCCTCGGCCACTTTCAGCTCGGCCTGCATCTGGGGAATGGTGGCGTGCTCGCGCAAGCGCTCGATCGCCAGGTCTTTCTTTTCCGCGCCCTCGAGGATGTCCAGCTCATAGGTCGAAACGCCGATGACCTGATCGCGGGTGTAGCCGGTCATTTCCAGAAAACCTGCATTGACCTTGATATAGCGCAGATCGCTTAGGCGACAGATCACCGCCGGGGCCGGGTTGGCGTTGAAGGTCTTTTCGAAGCGCTGCTCGGCGCTGGCCCACTCGGTGACGTCATCCATGATCAGCACCAGCGACTCCGGTTTACCGCCGCTGTCGGCCAGGACCATGCTGCGCACGTTGTGGACCCAGGTACGCTCTTCATCGTCGAGCTGAGTCACTTCCACCAGCACATCACTGAATGTTTCACCACGCGCCACGCGGTTGATCGGGTAGTTGTCGGCGGCGACCGGATGGTGATTGCGGTAGCGCAAGGCGAAGCGCTTGGCGTACTCCCGGGCATTGGCGCCCAGGTCGCTGATCCGGCTGACACCGTGCATGGTGAGCGCGGCTTCGTTGGCCCAGAGGAGGGTCTGATCGAGCTCCAGCAGGATCACGCCGTCAGACAGGCCGGCGATGATCTGCTGCAACTGACGGCGATTGGTTTCGGTGGTCAGGACGTCCTGGCTCATTGGATCTCCACAATTCTGATCGCGCCAACCTGTGGCGCTCTGTGAAGATTACGACCGCGAGGGATTATGATCGTGCAGAAGGAGCTCAAAAGATCGCAGGCCCCTACGAGGTGCGTACACCCTTAAATTCCGTGGTTGTACGCGATCAATGCAGGAGCTGCCGAAGTCTGCGATCTTTTGATTTTCATGCTGCCAGTTGCCCTCCCGCAATCGCCGCCGACGCCGCCAGCATAGCCCGCAACAACACCGCACACCCTGCCGCCAGATCATCCGGCGCGGCGTTTTCGATTTCGTTGTGGCTGATACCGCCTTCGCACGGTACGAAGATCATTCCGGCCGGGCCGAGTTCGGCGAGGAAGATTGCGTCGTGCCCTGCTCCGCTGACGATGTCCATGTGCGCCAAGCCCAGCCCTTGGGCCGCGCCGCGGACGGCTTCGACGCAGCCTTTGTCGAAATACAGCGGCGGGAAGTCGGCAGTGGGCGTCAATTCGAAGGTCAGGCCGTGTTCTTCGCAGGTGGTTTCGATCACTTCTCGGACTTCGGCGATCATCGAATCCAGGCGTGCCGGTTCCAGATGACGGAAGTCCAGGGTCATGCGCACTTCGCCGGGGATGACGTTGCGCGAGCCGGGATAGGCTTGCAGGCAACCGACGGTGCCGCAGGCGTGAGGTTGATGGCCGAGGGCGGCGCGGTTGACGGCCCCGACGATCACGGCGGCGCCGACCAGTGCGTCCTTGCGCAGGTGCATCGGGGTCGGGCCGGCGTGGGCTTCGACACCGCGCAGTTTCAGGTCGAACCATTTCTGGCCGAGAGCCCCCATCACCACGCCGATGGTTTTGCGTTCGTCCTCAAGGATCGGGCCTTGTTCGATGTGGGCTTCAAAATAGGCGCCGACCGCATGGCCGCTGACCTGACGCGGACCGGCATAGCCAATCGCGTTCAGTGCCTCGCCTACGGTGATGCCTTCGGCGTCGACCTTGGCCAGGGTTTCCTCAAGGGTGAATTTTTCCGCGAACACGCCGGAGCCCATCATGCAGGGGGCGAAACGCGAGCCTTCTTCGTTGGTCCAGACCACCACTTCCAGCGGCGCTTCGGTTTCCACGCCGAGGTCGTTGAGGGTGCGCAGTACCTCGACGCCGGCGAGCACGCCGAAGCAGCCGTCGAACTTGCCGCCGGTGGGTTGGGTGTCAATGTGGCTGCCGGTCATTACCGGTGGCAGGTTCGGGTTGCGGCCGGGGCGGCGGGCGAAGATGTTGCCGACGGCGTCGATGCTGACGGTGCAGCCGGCCTCCTCGCACCACTTGACGAAGATATCGCGGGCCTGACGATCGAGGTCGGTCAGGGCCAGGCGACAGACACCGCCCTTGACGGTGGCGCCGAGCCTGGCCAGGTCCATGAGCGACTGCCACAGGCGGTCGCGGTTGATGTGCTGATGGGTGGATTGCAGAACGTCTGTGGCAGCGTTCATGGTGATCTCCTCAGGCAGTCGTTATAGGTTTTTCAGGCAATGTTTTGGTGTCTTCGAGGCCGCCTTCGCGAGCAAGCCCGCTCCCACAGGGGAACGCATTCCAAATGTGGGAGCGGGCTTGCTCGCGAAGGGGCCATCCGTCACACCGGAGATTTCGCGACTGATGGATTAGGTCGCACCGAGCACAACCCGTAATAAATCACCCCGCCCAGCGCCGAACCAGTGAACCACCCATAGCTGTAAAACCAGCTGAACGCATCGCTGCCCAGCGACAGCAGCGTCAACACCACCGGCACGCCGAATGCGATAAACCCGAACCAGTTCCATGCCGGATACACGTCATCGCGATAAAGCCCGGCCAGGTCCAGTTGCTGTTTCTTGATCAGGAAATAATCCACCACCATGATCCCGGCAATCGGGCCGAGCAGGCTGGAATAACCCAGCAGCCAGTTCGAATAGACCGTTTCCAGGCTCACGTCCGAGACAATCAACCCAAGCTTTTTCAGCAGCTCATGGGCCATCAGCACCAGTCCCACCAGCCCCGTCAGCAACACCGCTTTGGTGCGGTTGATCACCTTCGGCGCGATGTTCTGGAAATCGTTGGTCGGCGAAACAATGTTGGCGGCGGTGTTGGTGGAGAGCGTGGCGATGATGATCAGCGCCATGGCCAGCGCGACCCAGACCGGGCTCTGGATATGGCCGATCAGCGTGACCGGGTCAGACACGGTCACGCCCACCAGTTTCACCGACGCGGCGGTCATCACCACGCCCAGCGAGGCGAACAGGAACATGGTCAGCGGCAGGCCGATGATCTGCCCGACAATCTGGTCCTTCTGGCTTTTGGCGTAGCGGCTGAAGTCCGGGATGTTCAGCGACAACGTGGCCCAGAACCCGACCATCGCGGTCAACCCGGCGGCGAAGTAACTGACCACGCTGGCGCCTTCCGGGCGTTTGGCCGGGATCGCCAGCAGCTCGGTCATCGACACGTTCGGCATGGCCCAGACCAGCAATCCGACACCCACCAGCACCAACAGCGGCGCGGAAAGCGTTTCCAGCCATTTGATCGACTCGGCGCCGCGAATCACCACCCACAGGTTCAGGGCCCAGAACACCATGAAACCGATCACTTCGCCGGTGCCGCCGAGGGATTTCCAGCCCTCGAAGACCGAGCCCAGAAACAGGTGAATCGCCAGCCCGCCAAACATCGTCTGGATGCCAAACCAGCCACACGCCACCAAGGCACGAATCAGGCAGGGAATGTTGGAGCCCAGGATGCCGAATGACGATCGAAGCAATACAGGAAACGGGATGCCGTATTTGGTGCCGGGGAAAGCGTTCAATGTCAGCGGGATCAACACAATGATGTTGGCGAACAGAATCGCTACCAGCGCTTCACCGACCGTCAGGCCGAAATAGGCGGTCAGCACCCCGCCGACAGATCGCCATCCCGACCCACAGCGCGGTGATGTGCCATTTGTTCCAGGTTCGTTCGCGCACCTTGGTCGGTGCCATGTCGTGGTTATAACGGGGACTGTCGAGGACGTCGCTGCCGGCTTCGAGCTCGAACAAGCCGTCGCGCTCGGTCACTTGCGATCTGATCTGTTGCATGGCCGCTCCACTGTTCTTTGAATTATTTTTTGCTCATCGCGGGCTGGCGGCATCAATTAACGTGCCGGGCACCTCGATTGCGCATCGGGCAGTTCCATAAAAACTTTGTAAAGCACTGATGTTTATCAATTTTATTTATATAACTGGTGAGCCCTCGGTGACTTGCCCGTTCCCTCAGGCCAAAGGACTGGCAAGTTGTCCGAAATATCAGGGCTCAATCTGGTGCGTCGATCTTTTTTTCAAAGTTGCGCATCAACCATAGACCATCCTCAAGCGGCTGATTTCACATAAGAAATCTTGACCATTTTTGGAACCTGTCAAGTGCGTCAAAATGGTGAGAGGCCTCACCATTTTGGTGATTAATCGCTTTAGTATTTATATTTCAATGACTTAAATCGGTTATATGCTTATAAAAAATATTCTTGCTGATTCCCTGATCTCATACTAGCTTCTATTCCTGACAGTGCTGACAGGAATGCTCCTGTTGACGCTTGCTTCATATAAAACATTTAGAACCGGCACCAGTCGGTCATTGCCTGCGAGGAACTCGGAATGTCTCTGTTGATCCGTGGCGCCACCGTTATTACCCATGATGAAAGTTATCGCGCCGACGTCTATTGCGCCGACGGCGTGATCAAAGCCATCGGCGACAATCTTGATGTTCCGGCGGGCGTCGAAGTGCTCGACGGCAGCGGCCAATACCTGATGCCCGGCGGCATCGACCCGCACACGCACATGCAACTGCCCTTCATGGGCACCGTGGCCAGTGAAGACTTTTTCAGCGGCACGGCGGCGGGACTTGCCGGGGGCACCACGTCGATCATCGACTTCGTGATTCCCAACCCGCAGCAGTCGCTGATGGAGGCGTTTCATCAGTGGCGCGGCTGGGCAGAGAAGTCGGCCTCGGACTATGGCTTCCACGTCGCGATCACCTGGTGGAGCGAGCAGGTGCGCGAGGAAATGGCCGAGCTGGTCAGCCAGCACGGCGTCAACAGCTTCAAGCACTTCATGGCTTACAAGAACGCGATCATGGCCGCCGACGACACGCTGGTGGCGAGTTTCGAGCGCTGCCTGGAGCTGGGCGCGGTGCCGACAGTGCATGCGGAAAACGGCGAGCTGGTTTATCACCTGCAACGCAAGCTGATGGCGCAGGGCATCACCGGCCCTGAAGCGCATCCATTGTCGCGCCCTTCTCAGGTTGAGGGCGAAGCAGCGAGCCGGGCCATTCGCATCGCTGAAACCCTGGGCACGCCGCTGTACCTGGTTCACGTGTCGACCAAGGAAGCGCTCGACGAAATCACCTACGCCCGCAGCAAGGGCCAGCAAGTCTACGGCGAAGTGTTGGCGGGTCATTTGCTACTGGACGACAGCGTCTATCAACACCCGGACTGGCAGACCGCTGCCGGTTACGTGATGAGCCCGCCGTTCCGTCCTCGCGGCCATCAGGAAGCACTTTGGCACGGGCTGCAATCCGGCAACCTGCACACCACCGCCACCGACCACTGCTGCTTCTGCGCCGAGCAAAAAGCCGCGGGGCGTGACGACTTCAGCAAGATCCCGAACGGCACCGCCGGTATCGAAGACCGCATGGCGGTGTTGTGGGATGAAGGGGTCAACACCGGACGTTTCTCGATGCAGCAATTTGTCGCGCTGACCTCCACTAACACTGCAAAGATTTTCAACCTCTATCCACGTAAAGGAGCGATTCGCGTCGGTGCCGATGCGGATCTGGTGCTGTGGGATCCCGAAGGTTCGCGGACGATTTCGGCGAAGACCCATCACCAGCAAGTCGACTTCAACATCTTCGAAGGCAAGACCGTACGCGGGGTGCCGAGCCATACGATCAGCCAGGGCCGTGTGGTCTGGGCCGATGGGGATTTGCGCGCCGAGCGTGGGGCTGGGCGGTATGTCGAACGGCCGGCGTATCCGGCGGTGTTTGATTTGCTGAGCAAGCGGGCGGAGTTGAATCAGCCCGTTGCCGTGAAACGCTGAGATCGAGGCCTTCGGCCCATCGCCAGCAAGCCGGCTCCCACAGTTGAAATGCATTCCCCTGTAGGAGCCGGCTTGCTGCGATCGCGTAGACACAGACGACACAAAAACCAATGCCCACCAGAAGCAGTTACCTCAATAACCGTGAGGCCAACACCGTGATCAAGACCCTGAAGCACCTCCCGCATCCCTACGAGAATGCGGCCGCCCTCGCCGGCCATTTCACCGATCTGGCGCCACCGCTCAACGACCGCCAGGCGCACCTGGAAGCCTCGCGCTGCCTGTACTGCTACGACGCGCCGTGCGTGAATGCCTGTCCGAGCGACATCGACATTCCCTCGTTCATCCGCAATATCCATCAGGACAACGTGCAAGGCGCGGCGCAGAAAATCCTCTCGGCGAACATTCTCGGCGGCAGTTGCGCCCGGGTCTGCCCGACGGAAATCCTTTGCCAGCAAGCCTGCGTGCGCAACAACGCCCATGAATGCGCACCGGTGTTGATCGGCCTGTTGCAGCGCTACGCCGTGGACAACGCGCACTTCAGCGAACACCCCTTCCCTCGCTCCGCCGCCACTGGCAAACGCATCGCCGTGGTCGGTGCCGGGCCGGCCGGTTTGTCCTGCGCTCATCGCAGCGCCATGCACGGGCATGACGTGGTGATTTTCGAAGCACGGGAAAAGGCTGGCGGCCTCAACGAATACGGGATCGCCAAGTACAAACTGGTGGACGATTACGCGCAGAAGGAGCTGGAATTCCTGCTGCAGATCGGCGGCATCGAAATCCGTCACGGGCAGAAACTCGGTGAAAACCTGACCCTCAGCGAGCTGCATCAACAATTCGACGCGGTGTTTCTCGGACTTGGCCTCACCGCCAGCAAACAGCTTGGGCTGGCCCACGAAGATGCGCCGGGCTTGCTCGCCGCCACCGAGTACATCCGCGAATTGCGCCAGGCCGATGATCTGACACAACTGCCTTTGGCCGATCATTGCATCGTCCTCGGTGCCGGTAACACCGCCATCGACATGGCCGTGCAAATGGCCCGCCTCGGCGCGCATGACGTGAATCTGGTGTATCGCCGCGGTGCCGAGGACATGGGCGCCACCCACCACGAACAAGACATCGCCAAAGCCAATCAGGTGCGCTTGCTGACGTGGGCGCAACCCGAAGAAGTGCTGCTCGACGATCAAGGCAACGTGCGTGGCATGCGCTTCGCTCGCACACACCTGGTGGAAGGTCGACTGCAAACCACTGGCGAAACCTTCGAACTGGCCGCCGATGCAATCTTCAAAGCCATCGGCCAGGCGTTCGATTCAAGCGCCCTTGTCGATCCGCTGGCGCGCGAACTCAAGCGTCAGGGCGATCGGATTCAGGTCGATGAACAGCTGCGCACAAGCATTGCAGGCGTGTATGCCGGCGGTGACTGCACCAACCTCGATCAGGACCTCACCGTGCAGGCGGTGCAGCACGGCAAGCTGGCGGCCGAGGCCATCAACGCTCAACTGATGCTCAACGTGGAGGCTGCGTAAATGGCCGATCTTTCGATTGTCTTCGCCGGCATCAAATCCCCCAACCCGTTCTGGCTCGCTTCCGCGCCACCGACCGACAAAGCCTACAACGTGGTCCGCGCTTTCGAAGCCGGTTGGGGTGGCGTGGTCTGGAAAACCCTGGGTGAAGACCCGGCAGCGGTCAACGTGTCGTCGCGCTACTCGGCGCACTTCGGGGCCAACCGTGAAGTGTTGGGTTTCAACAACATCGAGCTGATCACCGACCGCTCGCTGGAGATCAACCTGCGGGAAATCACCCAGGTCAAAAAGGACTGGCCGGACCGGGCGCTGATCGTGTCGTTGATGGTGCCCTGCGTCGAAGAGTCGTGGAAACACATCCTGCCACTGGTGGAAGCCACCGGTGCCGATGGCATCGAACTGAATTTCGGCTGCCCCCACGGCATGCCTGAACGAGGCATGGGCGCGGCAGTCGGTCAGGTGCCGGAGTATGTCGAACAGGTCACGCGCTGGTGCAAGAGGTATTGCTCGCTGCCGGTGATCGTCAAGCTCACGCCGAACATCACCGACATCCGCGTCGCCGCCCGTGCGGCCCATCGCGGTGGTGCCGATGCGGTGTCGCTAATCAACACGATCAACTCGATCACCAGCGTCAACCTCGAGCGCATGGTCGCCAACCCCACTGTCGGCAGTCAAAGCACCCACGGCGGTTATTGCGGTTCGGCGGTGAAGCCGATTGCGCTGAACATGGTCGCCGAGATCGCCCGCGATCCCCAGACGCAAGGCCTGCCGATCTCCGGCATCGGCGGCATCGGCAACTGGCGCGACGCAGCGGAATTCATCGCGTTGGGCAGCGGCTCGGTGCAGGTGTGCACGGCGGCGATGTTGCATGGTTTCCGCATTGTCGAAGAGATGAAGGACGGTTTGTCACGCTGGATGGACAGTCAGGGTTACGCCAGCGTGTCGGAATTTTCCGGGCGCGCGGTGGCCAATACCACCGACTGGAAGTACCTGGACATCAACTATCAGGTGATTGCGAAGATTGACCAGGAGGCGTGTATCGGGTGCGGGCGTTGCCATATCGCCTGCGAAGACACTTCCCATCAGGCGGTGTCCAGCGTCAGGCAGGCGGACGGCACGCATAAATATGAAGTGATCGATGAAGAGTGTGTGGGCTGCAATTTGTGCCAGATCACTTGCCCGGTACAGGACTGCATCGAGATGGTGCCGATGGAGAACGGGAAGCCGTTTCTGGATTGGAATCATGATCCGCGCAATCCCTACCATGTAGCTGTTTGAGTCCGGCGGTGCCTGAGCTGGCGCCTTCGCGAGCAAGCCCGCTCCCACATTTGATCTCCAGCGAACACAGCATTTGTGTACGACAGCAATCAAATGTGGGAGCGGGCTTGCTCGCGAGGGGCCTGCAGCACCACTGAAATCCTCAAGGTTCTAGACCGATCCCCCGCAAAATTACACTCGTCACCGTCTGCACCGCCCGCTCAAACTGCATGTCCGACAGCGGCTGGTGATCGTTCAGGATGTTCACCTGATGATCAAAGTCAGCGTAATGCTGGGTCGAGGCCCAGATCATGTACAGCAGGCTTGAAGGCTCCACCGGCAGGATGCGTTTGTCGTCCACCCACTGACGAATTTTCGCCTCTTTCATCTTGGCCCAGTCGTACAGGCTGGCGTCCAGCGCGACACCCAACGTCGGCGCGCCATGGATGATTTCGTTGGCCCAGACTTTCGAGCCGTAAGGCCGGCTGCGGGAGTGGTTCATCTTGGCGCGGATGTAGCTGCTGAGCACGACGCGCGGGTCATCGAACATCTCGAAACACAAGGCGTCCTGCTTCCACACCTCCAGCAAATCGAACAGCACGGCGCTGTACAACTCGGTCTTGGTGCTGAAGTAGTAATGCAGGTTGGAACGCGGCAGTTGCACTTCGGCGGCGATGTCGGCCATGGCGGTACCGCCGAAACCTTTTTCGGCAAAGACCTTTTCGGCCCCGAGCAGGATTTTCTCGACGTTACTGCGGCGAATCTCGATCTTGTGATTGCCCATGAGGGCTCCCTGACAACAGCGTTGCTCAAGACTAACATCCGCTCTACATCGCGGCGACAGAGGAAAACGAAACTTCGTACGCCCCCCGGTGGGAGCGGGCTTGCTCGCGAAGAGGTCATCACATTCAACATCTTTGCTGCCTGGCCCACCGCTTTCGCGAGCAAGCCCGCTCTCACGGGGTTATACGTGCGCTCAAGTCATCGTATAACTTCTAATTGACAATTCGTGAAACCCTCGCAAATAATCGCCACACTGTTGTACGACGACGTATGACGACAATAAAAACAACAAGAAACATCGGGAGCGTCACAGTGAGCAAGCACGTCCGTAATTCCTTCGCCTGCACCCCTCGCCCATCCTTCGCACGCCGCCATACCCTGAGCCTGATCGGTTGCAGCAGCCTGGCCGTACTCGCCATGCCCATGACCAGTAACGCCGAAGGATTCGTCGATGACGCCAAGGCCACGCTGAACCTGCGCAACGCCTACTTCAATCGCAACTACACCAACCCGGCCTACCCTCAGGGCAAGGCCGAAGAGTGGACGCAAAGCTTCATCCTCGACGCCAAGTCCGGCTTCACTCCGGGCCCGGTCGGCTTCGGCGTCGATGTGCTCGGGTTGTACTCGCAGAAACTCGACGGAGGCAAAGGCACGGGCGGCACCCAGTTACTGCCGATCCACGACGATGGCCGCCCGGCAGACAATTTCGGCCGGATGGGCGTGGCGCTCAAAGGCAAAATCTCCAAGACTGAATTGAAGGTCGGGGAATGGATGCCGGTGCTGCCGATCCTGCGCTCCGATGACGGTCGCTCGCTGCCGCAAACCTTTCGCGGCGGCCAGGTGACGTCCACCGAGATCAGCGGCCTGACGCTCTACGGCGGCCAGTTCCGGCAGAACAGCCCGCGTAACGATGCGAGCATGGAAGACATGTTCATGAACGGAAAATCGGCAGCCTTTACCTCGGACCGTTTCAACTTCGGCGGCGGTGAATATGCGTTCAACGAGAAGCGCACCCAGGTTGGCGTCTGGTACGCAGAACTCAGCGACATCTACCAACAGCAATATTTCAACCTGAGCCACAGCCAGCCTATCGGCGACTGGACCCTGGGCGCCAACCTCGGCTACTTCATCGGCAAGGAAGACGGCAGCGCCCTGGCCGGCGACCTCGACAACAAAACCGCGTTCGCCATGCTCTCGGCCAAGTACGGTGGCAGTACGTTCTATGTCGGCTTGCAGAAACTCAGCGGCGACGACGCCTGGATGCGCGTCAACGGTACCAGCGGCGGCACCCTGGCCAACGACAGCTACAACTCCAGCTACGACAACGCCAGGGAGAAATCCTGGCAGCTGCGTCATGACTACAACTTCGTGGCACTCGGCATTCCCGGCCTGACGATGATGAACCGCTACATCAGCGGCGATAACGTGCACACGGGCGTGATTACCGACGGCAAGGAATGGGGTCGCGAATCGGAACTGGCCTACACCGTACAGAGCGGACCGCTGAAGAACCTTAACGTCAAATGGCGCAACGCAAGCATCCGCAAAGACTTCAGCACCAATGAATTCGATGAGAATCGCATTTTCGTCAGCTATCCGATTTCGTTGTTGTAAGCCCACAGACAATCCCCCCCTGTAGGAGCCGGCTTGCTGGCGATGGGCGCACAAGCAACGCGTTTATCCAATGGGTACGCGCAATCGTTAACGCCCATCGCCAGCAAGCCGGCTCCTACAAGGGGTGGCGTTCAACCCTCTGTCAATTTCCGCCAAAGTCGCGTTGACAAGACCCGGAAACCCTAACGATACTTCGGCGAAGTCATACGACAACCTACAACAAATTCTGACAACAATAATTAGCGTCCAGGAACTGCCATGACCACTACGCCCAACGCCCCTTTCAATCGCCTGCTGCTGACCGGCGCCGCCGGTGGCCTCGGTAAAGTGCTGCGCGAAAGCCTGCGCCCTTACGCCAATGTGATTCGCCTGTCGGACATCGCCGATATCGCGCCAGCCATCGATGACCGCGAAGAAGTCGTACCCTGCGACCTCGCAGACAAGCATGCCGTGCATCAATTGGTCGAAGACGTGGATGCGATCCTGCACTTCGGTGGCGTCTCGGTTGAACGCCCGTTCGAAGAGATCCTCGGCGCCAACATCTGTGGCGTGTTCCACATCTACGAAGCGGCGCGTCGCCATGGCGTCAAGCGAGTGATTTTCGCCAGTTCCAACCACGTCATCGGCTTCTACAAACAGGACGAAGTGATTGACGCCCACTCCCCTCGCCGCCCGGACAGCTACTACGGCTTGTCCAAGTCCTACGGCGAAGACATGGCCAGTTTCTACTTCGACCGCTACGGCATCGAAACCGTCAGCATCCGCATCGGCTCCTCGTTCCCGGAGCCGCAGAACCGCCGGATGATGAGCACCTGGCTGAGTTTCGGTGACTTGACCCACTTGATCGAGCGCGCCTTATACGCGCCGAACGTCGGTCACACCGTGGTGTATGGCGCCTCCGACAACAAGAACGTCTGGTGGGACAACCGTTTCGCCACCGCGCTGGGGTTTGCGCCTAAGGACACGTCTGAAGTGTTTCGCGAAAAAGTCGAAGCCCAACCGATGCCGGCCGCTGATGACCCGGCCATGGTCTATCAGGGTGGCGCTTTTGTCGCGGCGGGCCCGTTCGGTGACTGAATCACGCGTCTCGCTTGATCCCCATAACAAAAGCCAAGGGAATGAGTTGCCATGCAAGCCGAATTGATTGTCGATGCCCGCAACGCGGTCGGTGAAAGCCCGGTGTGGGTATGCGAGGAAAACGCCCTGTATTGGGTCGATATCCCCACTGGGGGCCTGCAACGCTGGAATGCCGGAAACGGTCACGTCGACGCCTGGACTGCACCGCAAATGCTCGCCTGCATCGCGCGTCACAGCGACGGCAGCTGGGTCGCTGGGATGGAGAGCGGATTCTTCAGCCTGCGCCCGCACAACGATGGCAGTCTCGACAGCGAACTGCTGGCCCACGTCGAGCACTCACGTAAAGACATGCGCCTGAACGATGGTCGTTGTGATCGCCAGGGCCGTTTCTGGGCCGGCAGCATGGTGCTGAACATGGGCGCCAACGCAGCCGAGGGAGCGCTGTATCGCTACGCCGATGGCCAGCGTGGCCCACTTGCAGCGCAACTCGGCGGATTCATCGTTCCCAACGGCCTGGGCTTCAGCCCGGACGGCCGGACGATGTACCTCTCGGACTCCCATCCCCAGGTCCAGCAAATCTGGGCGTTCGATTACGACCTCGACAGTGGCGAACCGTCCAACCGTCGACTGTTTGTCGACATGAATCAGTACCAGGGTCGCCCCGATGGCGCGGCGGTAGACGCCGAAGGCTGCTACTGGATCTGCGCCAACGACGCCGGGCTGATTCACCGTTTCACCCCGGATGGCCGGCTGGACCGTTCCCTCAGCGTGCCCGTTAAAAAACCAACCATGTGCGCCTTCGGTGGCAGTCGACTGGACACCCTGTTTGTGACCTCGATCCGCCCCGGTGACGACCATGACGAGCAATCACTGGCCGGTGGGGTGTTCGCCCTCAATCCCGGCGTGAAAGGCTTGCCCGAACCTCAGTTCAACCTCTAGCGACACCTGCTTGTGCTGCACCGCTGCGCCTTTGAATACAAAAAAAATAACAATACGGAGACACACCCATGGACTTCAAACGCACCTTGCTCGCCGCTGCACTCCCCTTGGCTTTTACCCTCAGCAGCGCTGCGAACGCGCTGGAAATAAAATTCGCCGATATCCACCCCGCCGGTTACCCGACGGTCGTCGCGGAAGAACAGCTGGGCAAGACGCTGGTAGCCGACAGCAACGGCGCACTGACCTTCAAGATGTTTGCGGGCGGCGTGCTCGGCTCGGAAAAGGAAGTGGTAGAACAGGCCCAGGTCGGCGCCATCCAGATGGCGCGTGTCAGCCTCGGGATCGTCGGGCCGGTGGTGCCCGACGTCAACGTGTTCAACATGCCCTTCGTGTTCCGCGACCAGGCGCACATGCGCAAAGTCATCGACGGTGAAGTGGGTGACGAAATCCTCGACAAGATCACCAACTCCGAATTCAACCTGGTCGCCCTGGCCTGGATGGACGGTGGCACACGCAACCTCTACACCAAAAAACCGGTACGCAGCATTGCAGACCTCAAGGGCATGAAAATCCGCGTGCAGGGCAACCCGATGTTCATCGAAACCATCAACGCCATGGGCGGTAACGGCATTGCGATGGACACCGGCGAAATCTTCAGTGCCTTGCAGACCGGGGTGATCGACGGCGCGGAAAACAACCCGCCGACCCTGCTTGAACACAACCACTACCAGAATGCCAAGTTCTACAGCCTGACCGGCCACCTGATCCTGCCTGAACCCATCGTGATGTCGAAAATCACCTGGAACAAACTCACCCCCGAGCAACAAGTCCTGGTGAAGAAAACCGCCAAGGCCGCACAGGCGCAGGAACGCACCCTGTGGGACGCCAAATCCGCCAGCAGCGAAGAGAAACTCAAGGCAGCAGGCGTCGAGTTCATTACCGTCGACAAAAAACCTTTCTATGAAGCCACAGCCTCGATTCGCGAAAAATACGGCGCGCCTTACGTCGACCTGATCAAGCGCATCGAAGCCGTTCAGTAACCCTCCCTGCATTCATGAAAGGCCCTGCGCCGCTGACGTTGGTGTACGTCTGCGCGCGCCCGGTTACGGTGGAACCCGATGAAGAATCTACTGCTGCGTATCAACGACAGGATTTACATGACCTGCATCTGGGTCGCGGGCCTGTCAGTCCTGGCCATTTCCCTGATCATTCCGTGGGGCGTCTTTGCCCGGTACGTCCTTGGCACCGGCTCCAGCTGGCCTGAGCCCAGCGCAATTTTGCTGATGATGGTGTTTACCTTCATTGGCGCGGCGGCCAGCTACCGCGCTGGCGCGCACATGGCGGTGGCCATGCTCACCGACCGCATGGCGCCGAAACTGCGCAAAGCCATGAGTATTTTTTCCCAGTTGTTGATGGCGACCATTTGCCTGTTCATGGCGATCTGGGGCACCAGGCTGTGCCTGTCCACCTGGAACCAGTTCATGAGCGCCCTGCCCACCTTGCGTGTCGGTATCACCTACATGCCGATCCCGATTGGCGGGGTGCTGACGCTGATTTTCGTGCTGGAAAAACTCTTGCTCGGTGACCAGAGCAACCGTCGGGTCGTGCGTTTCGACCTGGTTGAAGAAAGCGAAGGTGCCGCATAAATGGACGCTCTGATTCTGCTGGGCAGCTTTATCGCGTTGATCCTGATCGGCATGCCGGTCGCCTATGCCCTGGGACTGTCCGCCCTGATCGGGGCGTGGTGGATCGATATTCCGTTCCAGGCGCTGATGATTCAGGTCGCGGGTGGAGTGAACAAATTCTCCTTGTTGGCGATTCCGTTTTTCGTGTTGGCGGGCGCGATCATGGCCGAAGGCGGCATGTCGCGACGGCTGGTAGCGTTTGCAGGGGTGCTGGTGGGGTTTGTGCGCGGAGGTCTGTCACTGGTCAACATCATGGCCTCGACCTTCTTCGGCGCAATTTCCGGTTCTTCAGTGGCAGACACCGCATCGGTCGGTTCGGTACTGATTCCGGAAATGGAACGCCGTGGCTATCCGCGCGAGTTCGCCACCGCCGTGACCGTCAGCGGTTCAGTGCAAGCCTTGCTGACACCGCCGAGCCACAACTCGGTGCTCTATTCGCTGGCCGCTGGCGGCACGGTCTCGATCGCCTCGCTGTTCATGGCCGGCGTCGTGCCGGGTTTGTTGATGAGCGCGTGCCTGATGGTGCTGTGCCTGATCTTCGCGAAGAAACGCAACTACCCCAAGGGCGAAGTCATTCCCCTGCGCCAGGCCCTGAAAATCTGCGGTGAAGCCCTGTGGGGGCTGATGGCGATGGTGATCATCCTCGGCGGGATTCTCTCGGGTATTTTCACCGCCACTGAATCGGCGGCGATTGCGGTGCTCTGGTCGTTCTTCGTGACCATGTTCATCTACCGCGACTACAAGTGGAGCGAGCTGCCGAAACTGATGCACCGCACGGTGCGCACGATCTCGATCGTGATGATCCTGATCGGCTTCGCTGCCAGCTTCGGCTACATCATGACGCTGATGCAGATCCCGGCGAAGATCACTACGATGTTCCTGACCCTGTCGGACAACCGTTACGTGATCCTGATGTGCATCAACGTGATGCTGCTGTTGCTCGGCACGGTGATGGACATGGCGCCGCTGATCCTGATTCTGACGCCGATTCTGATGCCGGTGATTCTGGGCATTGGTGTGGACCCGGTGCAGTTCGGCATGATCATGCTGGTGAACCTGGGCATCGGATTGATAACACCGCCAGTAGGTGCGGTACTGTTTGTGGGGTCGGCCGTGGGTAAAGTCAGTATCGAGAAGACCGTGAAGGCGTTGCTGCCATTTTATGGCGTGCTGTTCCTGGTGCTGATAGCCGTGACCTATATTCCGGCACTGTCGCTGTGGTTGCCGCATCTGGTGTTGTAACGACCGCGACGGTTGACCTGCAGGAGCCGGCTCCTGCAGGTACGCCGTTTCACCCCTCACTATTTATCGCTGGTGAACATGACGCCCCTACTCCTCGAGCTCGAAGACGAGTTCACCCACCTCACCCTCGCCCCGGAAATCGGCGCAGCCCTCGTCAACTGGACCGTGCGCAGCAGCGGTCAGCCGTTGTTGCGCCACGGCGATGCTCACGCACTGCGCACCGGCCTGCCCGGCAAACTCGGTTGTTTTCCCTTGGTGCCATGGTCCAACCGCATTTCCGATGGCGGTTTCGATCGCCCGGACGGCTGGCTCGCGCTTGAGCCCAACAGCCTTACCGATCCCCTGCCGACTCACGGCAGCGCCTGGCAGCAGCCATGGCAAGTGGTCTCGCAGGCCCGCGATGAAGTCGTCTTGCAACTCGACAGCAACACACCCTTTGCCTATCGCGCCAGGCAGCGTATCCAGCTCAGCAAGGGCAAGCTGAGCATCGAGCTGCACGTTACGCACCTGGCCGAGCGTGCCGCGTGGCATGGCCTGGGGTTGCACCCGTATCTGCCGCGCACCGCCGGCACACGGTTGCAGGCCAAGGCCGAACAGGTCTGGTTGTGCGACACCTCGAAGCTGCCGACCCGACTCGCCCCGTTGCCTGCCGAATGGGATTTCCGTCAGCTCAAGCCCCTGCCCGACACACTGGTCGACAACGGTTTCTGCCAATGGGATGGCCATTGCCTGATCCAGCAACCGGACCTCGGTTATGAACTGGAATGCCAGGCCCGCGGCAGTGATTACTACCTGCTCTACTGCCCGGTGGACCTGGCGTTTTTCTGCATCGAACCGGTGAGCCATCCGGTCAATGCGCACCACTTGCCCGGTCGGCCCGGATTAGTGTTGCTGGAGCAAGGTCAATCCGCCGAACTGGGTTTCAGCCTGCAATACCGCGTTTACCCCAGTAACTGACTCAGCACTGCGCGCAACTTGCCGGGTTTCACCGGTTTGTTCAGCAACGGCGCATCCAGCCGCTGCAAGGAGCGCCGGCACTGATCGGTGCGGTCCGCGGTGATAATCACTGCGGGAATGGTCTGGCTGAAATGTTCGCGCAAGTGCCGCACCACCTCACAGCCCACCACCCCGTGATCGAGGTGATAGTCCGCCAGAATCAGTTCCGGCGCCTGGCCCTGCAACGCGGCCAGTGCCGAGGTTTCGTCGGTGGCGACGACCACTTCGCAACCCCATTGCCCGAGCAATGCGCTCATGCTTTCCAGAATGCTCACTTCATTGTCCAGCACCAGTAACCGCCGGCCCGGCAACGGATTACCGGTACCCGGCTGAGGCGCCGCGAGGCTGATGGGTAACGGAACCTCATGGGAAATCGGCACCTCAATGCTGAACATCGAACCGCGTCCCGGCAGCGAATGCACCTGGATCCGGTAGTCGAGGATCTTGGCGATGCGTTCGACGATTGCCAGCCCCAGCCCCACGCCTTTGCGGTCGGCAGCACGGCCAACGTCCAGTTGATTGAATTCGAGGAAGATCGAGTCGAGGCGATCCGCCGGGATCCCGCGCCCGGTGTCCCAGACTTCCAGACGCAGTCGGTCGCCGCGACGCCGGGCCCCGAGCAGGATGCTGCCTTGATCGGTATAGCGGCAGGCGTTACTGAGGAAGTTGCGCAGGATGCGGGTCATCAGGCGCAGGTCGGTGCGAATGGCGAAATCGCCCCTGTGCACGCGCAAACGCAACCCGGCCGCATCGGCCACTGACCGGAACTCGGACACCAGCGGCCCAAACAATTCATCGAGGCGGTACAACGCGACATCCGGTTTGACCGCGGCCTGATCGAGCCGGGAAATGTCCAGCAAATCGGTGAGCAAATCCTCCGCCCCTTCCAGGGCCTGATGGGTGCGTTCGACCAGCACCTGTTCGACGTCCGGCAGTTTGCGCTCACGCAGGGTCGAGATCAGCAAACGCGCGGCGTTGAGGGGTTGCAGCAGGTCATGACTGGCGGCGGCGAGGTATTTGTCCTTGCTGCGATTGGCGGCCTCGGCGGCGTCACGGGCATCGCGCAAGGCCTCGGCGATCTGTTTACGCTGGGTGATCTGTTGCTGCAGGTTGCGGTTGGCTTCGAGTAATTCGTCGGTGCGCGCGGTGACACGCTGTTCCAGTTCGTCATTGAGCTGTTGCAGCCGCTGCTGGGCCTGTTTGCGTTCGGTGATGTCGGCGACAAAACCCTCCACCAACCCTTCCTGATCGGGCTTGAGCAGCAGGTTCATCAGTACGTCGAGGCTGCTGCCGTCCTTGCGCCGCAACTGGGTTTCATAGCCATGCAGGCTGCCCTGATGCCGGAGGATTTCACCGATGTTTTCCAGTTCCCGGGCGCCGCCGACAAACAGGTTGCTCGCCAGATCCGCCAGGGAAAACAACACATCCTGAGGGTTTTCATAACCCAGCATCCGCGCCAGTGCCGGGTTCGCGGCGCGCATGCCTTCGAGCAGGCTGGCCTGGAAGATCCCGTGCACCGCATTTTCGAACAGCCACTTGTAGCGATTACGCTCCGCTTCGAGCTCGTCGAGGCGCGCGGCGAGTTCCGGGTAATGGCTCTTGCGCGCCGAGTGGCTGCCTAATCCGAGTAACCCCGCCAGCGCGCGTTGTTGTTCGTCAGAGGGCTTCGCCATAGACGACCTCGACATCGCGCTGGCTGGATTCGCGCGGGTTGGTCAGGATGCACGGGTCGTGCATGGCGTGTTGCGACAGGAACGGGATGTCTGCCGTGCTGACACCGTGCAAACCGAGGGTTTCGTGAAAGCCGATGGCGTGTTTCAACGCGATCAGGTGCTCGACCAGACGCCCGCAGATCTGCCGGTGATTGAGGCCTCGGCAATCGATGCCGAACGTCTCGGCAATCACCTTGAACCGTTCCGGCGCGGAGCTGTAATTGAAGGCCACCACGTGCTCGACCAGCACCGCGTTACACAAGCCGTGCGGCAAGTCGAGAAAACCGCCAAGGCTGTGGGACATGGCGTGCACCGCGCCGAGGATCGCGTTGGAGAACGCCAGCCCGGCCTGCATGCTGCCGAGCATGATCTTCTCACGCAGGGCGATGTCGCTCGGGTTGGCGATCATCTGCACCAGGTTGCCGTTGATCAGGCGCATCGCTTCCAGCGCATGGGGGTCGGTCAAGGGACCGTGACCGGTGGACACGAAGGCTTCGATGGCATGCACCAACGCGTCGATACCGGTACAGGCCGACAGGAACGGGTCCATGCTCAGGGTGGTTTCCGGGTCGATCAGCGACACGTCCGGCACCACTGCCTTACTGACGATGGAGAACTTCATGCGTTCTTGCTGGTTGGAAATGATCACGAACTGCGAGACATCCGCCGAGGTGCCCGCGGTGGTCGGAATCAGGATCAGCGGCGGGCTGGGCACGCGGATGGTATCGACGCCCTCGAACTCAAGGATGCTACGCCCGTGGGCGACGACGATGCCGATGCCTTTGCCGCAATCCATCGGGCTGCCGCCGCCGACCGCCACGATCACATCGCAGTGGTTTTCCTTGTACAGCTCGGCACCAAGCATGACTTCTTCAACCCGTGGGTTGGGCGAAACGTCGCTATACAGAAAGTAATCGATGCCCTGCGCTTGCAGGCTGGCCTCGACATCGGCGACCCAACCGGCGGCGATCACGCCGGGATCGCTGACGACCAGGACCTTGCGGGCGCCAAAGGTCTTGGCGTAGTTGCCGACGTTATGCCGACAGCCGGCACCGAAGATGATTTCAGGGGAAACGAATTTACGCAGCTGGCTGAGACTCTGGCTCATTGGAAAGCCTGTTTTTTATTGTTTTGAAAGGTAAAGCCACACTAACCCATCCGGCTGTGAATGCAATCAGACCAATGGCTGGTCCCCATTCACCGCAGATCAATTGTGGGAGCGGGCTTGCTCGCGAAAGCGGTGGGTCAGTCGACATCAATGTTGAATGCAATGCCGCCTTCGCGAGCAAGCCCGCTCCCACAGGGGATTTGTGTTGATTGATTTATCCGCGATAGATCAGCCGCGATGCCTTCTCGTTACGCAAGGTCAATTGTTCCATCCCCTGCCCCGGCGCATCGGCTTCCTCGCGTGCCTTGAGAATCACACCGTGGTGCGGCGACTTGCTGCACACCGGGTCGGCATTGGCGGCATCACCGGTCAGCATGAACGCCTGGCAGCGACAGCCGCCGAGGTCCTTGTGCTTTTCATCGCAGGAGCGGCACGGCTCCTTCATCCAGTCGTCGCCGCGAAAGTGGTTGAAACCGAAGGAATCGGTCCAGATGTGCTCGATGCTGTGCTCACGCACGTTGGGAAACGTCACCGGCAATTGCCGGGCGCTATGACAGGGCAACGCCGTACCGTCCGGGGTGATGTCGAGGAACAGATTGGCCCAGCCGTTCATGCAGGTCTTGGGGCGCTCTTCGTAATAATCCGGGGTGACGAAGATCAGCTTGCACGGATGGCCCTGCGCCTCGAGCCGTTGGCGATACTCATTGGTGATGCGCTCGGCGCGCTGCAATTGTTCGCGGGTCGGCAGCAGGCCCACGCGGTTGAGCTCGGCCCAACCATAGAACTGACAGGTGGCCAGTTCGACGAAATCCGCCTCCAGTTCAAGGCACAAGTCGATGATCCGGTCGATGTGATCGATATTGTGCCGATGGGTGACGAAATTCAGCACCATCGGATAACCCTGGGCTTTCACCGCGCGGGCCATGGCGAGCTTCTGCGCGAACGCCTTGCGCGAGCCGGCGAGCATGTTGTTGACCGCTTCGTCGGCAGCCTGGAAGCTGATCTGGATGTGGTCGAGCCCGGCGACCTTGAAATCACGGACCTTCTGTTCGGTCAGGCCGATACCCGAGGTGATCAGGTTGGTGTAGTAACCCATGTCCCGTGCGGCTTTGATCAATTGCGCCAGGTCCTGGCGCACCAACGGCTCGCCACCGGAAAAACCCAGTTGCGCAGCGCCCATTTCCCGCGCCTCACGGAACACGCGAATCCATTCTTCGGTACTCAATTCCGCGCCTTGTTGAGCGAAATCCAGCGGGTTGGAACAATAGGGGCATTGCAGCGGACACCGATACGTCAGCTCCGCCAACAGCCACAGCGGTGGCCCCGGACGCGACTCATTCGATCCAGAATTGAGCATGGGCCACCTCCAGAAATGCCAGCACATCCTCGTCGATCCCCGGCACACCGGGAAAACTCGCCGAGAGTAAATCGATGATCACCGCCACACTGCGCTGACCGTCCAGCAGATCGAGAATCTGCCCGGCACTGGCGTTGAGTTTGATCATGCCTTCGGGGTACAGCAGCACATGACAGTCCTGACGCGGCTCCCACTGCAAGCGAAAACCCTGGCGCAACGTGGGTGATTGCTCCCGTTTGATCAGGCTCACAGCGCGATCCCCCGGTGCCAGACGTGCTCGGTTGTCACCGTGTGATACGGCGGGCGTTCCAGCTCGTAGGCCATGCTCATGGCGTCGAGCATGCTCCACAGTACGTCGAGCTTGAACTGGAGGATTTCCAGCATCCGCTGTTGGCCTTCGACGGTGACGTAATGTGCCAGGGTGATGCGCAAACCGTGCTCGACATCACGCCGCGCCTGACTCAGGCGCGTGCGGAAATAGTCGTAGCCGGCGACGTCGATCCACGGGTAATGCGTTGGCCAGGCGTCGAGCCGTGATTGGTGGATCTGCGGTGCGAACAGCTCGGTCAGCGAACTGCTGGCCGCTTCCTGCCAGCAGGCGCGACGGGCGAAATTGACGTAAGCGTCCACGGCGAAGCGTACGCCAGGCAATACCAGCTCCTGGGACAGGATCCGTTCACGGTCCAGACCCACTGCTTCACCGAGGCGCAGCCAGGCTTCGATTCCACCTTCGCTGCCAGGCACACCGTCGTGGTCGAGAATCCGTTGCAGCCATTCGCGGCGCACGTCGCGGTCCGGGCAGTTGGCCAGAATCGCGGCATCCTTGAGCGGAATGTTGATCTGGTAGTAGAAGCGGTTGGCGACCCAGCCCTGGATCTGCTCGCGAGTGGCGCGACCGGCGTACATGGCTTGGTGGAAGGGGTGGTGGATGTGGTAATAGGCGCCTTTTGCACGCAAGGCCTGCTCGAATTCGGTGGGGGTCATGGGCGTGTCGGTCATTGCGGGGCTCCGGGAAAGCTGCTGTGTCTGATCTGGCCTCATCGCTGGCAAGCCAGCTCCCACAGGTTTTGTGTACTCCGCAGAACCTTGTGGGAGCTGGCTTGCCAGCGATGGCGCCAACGGCTACAACTCAATACTCATGCCGTCATAGGCCACTTCGATCCCGCGTCGCTCCAGCAACGCCCGCTCAGCCGAGTCTTCATCGAGGATCGGATTGGTGTTGTTGATGTGGATCAGCACCTTGCGCTGGCGGCTGAAACCCTCAAGCACTTCAAGCATGCCGCCCGGTCCGCTTTGCGGCAGGTGGCCCATTTCACTGCCCAGGCTCTGGCCGACTTCACACACACGCATCTCGTCATCGCGCCACAACGTGCCGTCCAGCAACAAACAGTCGGCGCGTTGCATCCAGCTCGACACCTCATCGTCGATCTGGCCCAGGCCCGGCGCATAGAACAGCGACGCGCCAGTGCGCAGGTCTTCGATGAACAGGCCAATGGTGTCGCCCGGCTGTGGATTGCCACGATTGGGCGAATAAGGCGGCGCGTTGCTGACCAACGGAATCGCCCGAAACTGCAAATGCCTGCACGCCGCGATAGTGAACGGCTTGCGGTCCAGCCCCACGGGTTGCCACTGCAAACCGCCGTTCCAGTGCTTGAGCATGGTGAACAACGGGAAACCGCTACTCAGGTCTTCATGAACCCGCTCGGTGCACCACACTGAATGCGGGCAACCTTCGCGCAGGCTCAACAGGCCGGTGCAATGGTCGATCTGGCTGTCCATCAGGACCACGCCGGCAATCGCCGTGTCGCGCAAGCGGCGGGCCGGTTGCAGCGGCGCGAAACTCTCGAGTTGCGCGCGGATGTCCGGGGACGCATTGCACAGCACCCAGTCCACACCGTTGTCGCTCAGGGCAATGGAAGACTGCGTACGCCGTTGCGCCCGCAGACTGCCGCTGCGCAGACCGGCGCACTGGCGGCAATTGCAGTTCCATTGCGGAAAACCACCGCCAGCGGCGGAACCGAGAACGCGAATGTGCATGGGCAATGCTCCAGAAGGCAGGCCCGGCCAACGCAGCGGCTGGCCGGGTGCACGATCAGCGGTTGGCGAAATACATCGTTACTTCGAAGCCAATGCGCAGATCGGTAAACGCGGGTTTAGTCCACATGGGTCAATCCTCTTCTTGTGCCGGACGATTCCGGTAAAGCCATTAATGCACGGGGCGGCAGGCGCCCGAATGCTACTTTGGAAGGAGGTTGTGGGGTGCGTTGGTAGGGGGTTGGCAGATGCACAAAACCAATGTGGGAGCGGGCTTGCGCGCGAAAGCAGTGTGTCAGTCAGCGTACAAGTCGACTGACACACCGCATTCGCGAGCAAGCCCGCTCCCACAGGGGGATACGGTGTGTTGGCGGAAGTTAGAAGAACCCGAGCGGATTGATGTCGTAGCTCACCAGCAGGTTTTTGGTCTGCTGATAGTGGTCGAGCATCATCTTGTGGTTTTCACGACCGACACCGGATTTCTTGTAGCCGCCGAACGCAGCGTGCGCCGGGTACAGGTGGTAGCAGTTGGTCCAGACACGCCCGGCCTTGATCGCCCGGCCCATGCGGTACGCACGGTTGATGTCGCGGGTCCACAGGCCGGCGCCGAGGCCGAATTCGCTGTCGTTGGCAATCGCCAGGGCTTCGGCTTCGTCCTTGAATGTGGTGATGCCCACCACCGGGCCGAAGATTTCTTCCTGGAACACGCGCATCTTGTTGTGGCCCTTGAGCAGGGTCGGCTGGATGTAGTAACCCGTCGACAGGTCACCCTCCAGGCGTTCGGCCGCCCCGCCGGTGAGCAGCTCGGCGCCCTCCTCCTGGGCAATTTTCAAGTACGAGAGGATCTTGTCGTATTGCTGCTCGGACGCCTGGGCGCCGACCATGGTTTCGGTGTCCAGCGGGTTGCCGCGCTTGATCTTGACGATCTTCTGCATCACCACTTTCATGAAGTCGTCGTAGATCGATTCCTGCACCAGGGCGCGGGACGGACAGGTGCAGACTTCGCCCTGGTTGAAGAACGCCAGCACCAGGCCTTCGGCGGCTTTCTCGATGAACTGCGGCTCGGCGTTCATGATGTCTTCGAAGAAAATGTTCGGCGACTTGCCGCCCAGTTCAACGGTGCTCGGAATAATGTTCTCGGCCGCGCATTTCATGATGTGCGCACCAATCGGGGTGGAACCGGTGAAGGCAATCTTGGCGATGCGCTTGCTGGTGGCCAGTGCTTCACCGGCTTCGCGACCGAAACCTTGCACGATGTTCAACACACCGGCCGGCAGCAGATCGGCGATCAGTTCGGCGAAGATCATGATCGACAACGGCGTCTGCTCCGCAGGCTTGAGCACGATGCAGTTACCGGCAGCCAGGGCCGGGGCGAGTTTCCACGCGGCCATCAGCAGCGGGAAGTTCCACGGGATGATCTGCCCGACTACGCCCAATGGTTCGTGGAAATGGTAGGCGGTGGTCAGCTCGTTGATCTCGGCAGCGCCGCCTTCCTGCGCGCGGATGCACCCGGCGAAATAACGGAAGTGATCGGCAGCCAGCGGCACGTCGGCGTTCAGGGTTTCACGCACGGCCTTGCCGTTGTCCCAGGTTTCGGTGACGGCGAGGATTTCCAGATTCTCCTCAATGCGGTCGGCGATTTTCAGCAGCACCCGCGAGCGGTCCTGCGCCGAGGTCTTGCCCCAGGCATCGGCTGCGGCGTGAGCGGCGTCGAGGGCCTTGTCGATGTCGGCGGCGCTGGAGCGCGGGAACTCGGCGATCACTTCACCGGTGACCGGCGAGGTGTTAGTGAAGTATTCGCCATTGACCGGCGCGACGAACTCGCCGCCGATGAAGTTGCCGTAGCGCGCCTTGAACGTGACGACGGCGCCTGGTGTTCCGGGTTGTGCGTAGATCATGGTGAGCCTCTGTCTGGGTCGATGCCTGTCGGGCAAACAGGCGATGAACCGATAGTAGAGAGCCCCGCGTGCCGAACGAATGCGCCGTTGGCAGGGGGGTTCTCGTTATTTGGTCGTAGGTTTCACACAAATCCCAATGTGTGCGGGCTTGCTCGCGAAGGCGGTACGGCAGTCAACCAATGTGTTGAATGTGAAGCCGCTTTCGCGAGCAAGCCCGCTCCCACAGGGGTTATGCGCTTGACTCAACGTTAGTGCTTGGCTACGAGGTCTTTCGGCAATTTGAAGGTCCAGAGCATGCCGCCCTGGTTGAAGTCCTTGACGCGCTTGGCCACTTCGCCGCCCCACAGCGGCACGGCGCCACCCCAACCGGACAGGACCGAGACGTACTGTTCGCCGTCCATTTCCCAGGTCACGGGCGAACCCAGCACGCCGGAGCCGGTCTGGAACTCCCAGACCTTCTCGCCGGTCTTGGCGTTGAACGCCTGCAGGAAACCTTCCGGCGTACCGGTGAACACTAGGTTACCCTTGGTGGTCAGCACCCCGCCCCACAGCGGCGCGAAGTTCTTGTGGCGCCAGACTTCCTTGCCGGTTTTCGGGTCGATGGCGCGCAACACGCCGATGTAGTCTTCGTTCAACGGCTTGATGGTGAAACCGGCACCGAGGAACGCCGCGCCTTTCTTGTAGGCGATGCCCTCGTTCCAGATGTCCATGCCCCATTCGTTGGACGGCACGTAGAACAGCCCGGTGTCCTTGTTGTAGGCCATCGGCATCCAGTTTTTCGCGCCGAGAAACGCCGGGGCGACAAACACCGAACTGCCTTTGGCTTCCGTGCCCGGTGCGCCGGGACGGCTGGCTTCGTTGTAGATCGGCCGCCCCTCTTTATCGAGGCCGGTGGCCCAAGTGATCTTGTCCACGAACGGGAAGCCACGGATGAACTTGCCGTTGGTGCGGTCCAGCACATAGAAGAAACCGTTACGGTCGGCGGTTGCCGCTGCTTTGATTTCTTTACCGCCTTCGGTGTAGTTGAACGAGACCAGCTCGTTCACGCCGTCATAGTCCCAACCGTCGTGAGGCGTGCTCTGGAAGTGCCATTTGATCGTGCCGTCGTCCGGGTTCAGCGCCAGACGCGACGATGAATAAAGGTTGTCGCCAGGACGCAGGTGCGAGTTCCATGGCGCCGGGTTGCCGGTACCGAACAGCAGCAGATTGGTTTCCGGGTCGTAGTAACCGCCAAGCCAGGGCGCCGCGCCGCCGGTTTTCCAGAGATCGCCTGGCCAGGTCTTGCCCGCTTCGCCACCGGAAATGCCGTTCTCCACCGCCTTGCCGTTCTTGTAGACGTAGCCCATGTGGCCTTCGACGGTTGGACGACTCCACAGCAGGTCGCCGTTTTTCGGGTCGTAGGCTTCGATCTTGCCGACCACCCCGAACTCGCCACCGGCCACGCCGGTAATCAGTTTGCCGTTGATCACCAGGGGGGCGGCGCTGATCGAATAGCCTTCCTTGTGGTCGGCGACTTTCTTGCTCCAGACGACTTTGCCGGTGTCTTTGTTCAGGGCCACGAGTTTGGCGTCGAGGGTGCCGAAGAACACCAGGTCGCCGTACAGCGCCACGCCCCGGTTGATCACGTCGCAGCACGGGCGGATGTCATCGGGCAGGCGCGCATCGTATTGCCAGAGCTTCTTGCCGGTGCGCGCGTCCACCGCAAACACCCGCGAGTAGGAGCCGGTCATGTACATCACGCCGTCCTTGATCATCGGCTGCGCTTGCTGACCGCGTTGTTTTTCGCCGCCGAAGGAGAACGCCCAGACCGGCCGCAAGTCCTTCACGTTGTTGACGTTGAGGGTGTCGAGCGGGCTGTAGCGCTGACCCTGGACGCCCAGACCGTTGGTGACGATCTGCTCCGGGTTCTTGGGGTCCTGGAGAATGTCCTGGTCGGTGACGGCGGCCAATGCCGTGCCGGACAACAGCATGGCACTGAGCAACAGGCTCAAGACGAAGGGTTGGCGACGTGCGGGTTGGGTCATGACGGCTGCCTCTGCGGTTTTTGTTATACCCGGGAAATTTTCCCGGTCTGGTGCAGATTCTTGGGCGCCGCCGCCCTTCCAACAATTGCCCGCAGTGCTGAGATTGCTAGTTCCTTAGTAGCGGGTCGGAGGAGATAAACACCGAATGCGTGATCAACACAAACCTGTAGGAGCCGGCTTGCTGGCGATTCATGCGACGCGGTGTGTCTGACAGATCGCGGCGTCTGGATCACCAGCAAGCCGGCGCCTACAGGTTTTGCGTTATCCCGATCTCGAGATCCGTAGGAGCCGGCTTGCTGGCGATCGGGACGGCGCGGTGCATCAGACAGACCGCAGCGTCTGGATCGCCAGCAAGCCGGCTCCTACAGGTTTGAGTCAACGCGCTTCATTTGTGTGCGTTCGTAGCGCGGGTAGAGATGACTGACGCTGCGGATCAGTTCATAGCGGCTCAGGCTGATCGCCGCGAACCGTTCAGGTATGGGGCTGCGGATCATCTCGCCCATTTCGCTGCCATTGGCCGCGCCGTCACGCATCAGCTGATCGAGCCAGCCAAGGTAGTCGCGCATTTGCTCGAAGGGTTTTGTGTCCGTGGCCAGCGGTCCATGGCCGGGCACAATCATTGTCCACGGCAAGCCTTGCAGCGTCGCAATGTCCGCCAGCCACACCGACAACCCCGGACTGTTGGGCGTGGTCAGCGCCCGTTGGTAAAACACCAGATCCCCGGCAAACAGCACGCCGGTTTTCTGGTCGAGAATAGCCAGATCAGCGCCAGTGTGCCCACCCAGGCTCAGCAGGCGCAGATCGTGATTCCCAAAAGTTCGCACGCCCGATGTCAGCGTCTCGGTCGGCAACACCACTTCGGTGCCACGCATCCAGTCACCCACCAGTCGGTACATGTTCTCGGCCATGGCATCGCCCTGTTGCCCAAGCAACTCAGTCGTGCCTGCCAACGCGCCGATCGGCACGTCACTGAAGGCTTGATTACCCAGCACATGGTCCGGGTGATGGTGTGTCAGCAACACCTGGATCACCGGTTTGTCGGTGGTCGCGGCGATGGCTTTGCGCATCGCTTCGCCGTAACGCTTCGACGGCCCGGTATCAATCACCACCACACCGCGCTCAGTCACGATGAATGCGGTGTTGACGATGTTGCCACCGTTGCCCTTGGCGAAATTATCGGTGCTGCCTTCCAGTAGCCAGGTGTCTGCAGCGATCTGCCGGGGCTTGAGTGAATAGTCGAGATCGGCCAGCGCAGGAAGGCTCAGGCTCATGAACAACAGCAGCATCCAGTGCATCACGCGCTCCTTTGAGTCAGGGAATGGCCGCATCAAACTGGTTGCCGCTGTTGTCGCGCAGCAACAAGCGCGTCTGCCCTGCCCCTTCGATGTCGAACGCCAGGTTGGGGTTTTCGCTGACAGCGGGAAACAGTTCGAGGCGGGCCAGTAACTGATCGTTGTGATCGCGCAGCTCGGCATGGTTGATGAAAAACTCCGGGATGCCGCCGACCATGCCGTTATCCATCGGATGCGCCACTTGCAAGCGCAAGCGGCTGAATTCGCCACGGGGATAACGTCCGCCGAGCACCTCGCCGATGTGTTCTTCCCAGCCCGGCTGGGTGCGCACCACACTCGGCGCCGTACAACCACCGCCCGCCGCATCGATCAGGGTCGAGCCGACATGCCACAGGCCATCGCGAGTCAGGACCGCTGCGCGCAGCGGCGTGGCTTGTTCGACACGAATGCGGATCGACAGCCAGGGCAACACCCGCTCCAGCGGCTGGAAATCGACAATCTTCGGCAAAGGATTGAGCTCGGCCCAAGCGAGGATTTTTACCACCTCGCCCTTGAACGCCCGGGCGTCGATTTCCAGCGGCACTTGCCGGGCGTCTTCCGCGAACGGCGGCGCCAGCAGCTTGACCCGCTCGTCGAACACGAACGGCGCATCGCCAAGCATCTGCTTGTGATAGAAGGCCCACATGACCGACGGCACCGGGTCTTTGCCCGGTTCGATGGCTGCCGCGTGCGCGGCCAAGGGTAGCCAACAGGCCAACAGACAACGCACGCTCCAGTTCATTGTTGATACATCTCTGGCACGTCATACCGCAGGCCGTAACGGGCATAGATGGCTTTCACCGAGCCCTCGCGGATCAAGGTTTCCAGCGCCTCTTCCACGGCATAGGCCAATTGACGATTGCTTTCGTGCACCGCCATGCCGATCTCCCAGAGTTGCTTGCCCATGTTCGGATAGGCGTTTTCAGCCAGCGCAAGCTGCGGGTCCGCCGCCTCGTGAACCTGCCAGTCGATCTCGCCGCGCATCGCCATGACCGCGTCGACTTCACCGGCCTTCATGGCCGCGAACGCCTGGGGCACGCCGGGATAATGGCGGGTTTTGCCGGCGAGCATGCCGTTGAATACCGAGGTCAGGTAGAACGACGGCACGCTGTCGACCTCGACGCCAATCGGGTGGTGCTCGAACACCGCGACACTGCCCACCGACTCCAGCCGACGGCGGTCATAAGCGACTTGCCATTGCTCGTTCTGGTACGGACCGAACATCACCACATGGCCGTTTTCCAGTTCGCCCAGTTCGTTGCGCTTGCGCGCGTAATCCTGGTCATAGGGCACGCGCATCATCAGGTCGGCCAGTTGCAGGTCGTGCAACTGGCTGGCGCGCCAGATGTAGTCGCGCAAGTCGTCGTCGAGCTTCTCGCCGGCGGGCGCCCAGATCAGTTTCAACTGAACGCCAAGGGCTTTGGCAAAGGCCTCGGCCAGTTCGACATCGACGCCACGGGGCTGGCCGGCGTCTTCGAAGCTGTAGGGGGCAAAGTCTTTGTAGACCGCTACCTTCAGCTCCCCGGCAGCGATCATTTCGTCATAGGTACGGACCTGCGCCTGCACCGCCTGGCAGCACAGCAGCACAGCGCTGATCAACACCGTGAGCAGGCGCATGCATTACTCCTCGACGCGGACGCTGTCCAGGTAAGTGCGCACCGCCCACAGGGCTTCCTGACTCAGGTAATCGGCCATCTTCGGCATGTACACCCGGCCGTCCCGCACGGCGCCGTTGCGGACCCGTTCGACGAACCATTCATCACCGGCCTCGCCGACATCGAGCATGCGCAAATCAGGCGCGATGCCGCCGGATTTGGCTTCCAGGCCATGACAGGCCGCGCAGTTCTGGTTGTAGGCCGACGAGCCGATTTCCACGGCTTTGTCGTGCTCGGCTGTCGTACGGTAAGGGTTTACCGCTGCCCAGCCATCGGCATCAACCTGTACGCCGGCGTCCTTGATCGGGGTCAGTCCCTTGGTTTCGACGGCTTGTGGGACCACATTGCCGTGGGCCCAGACCGAACCTGCACTGATAAAGCCGGCCAGCAGTCCGGCAACGAGCAAGGCGTTGCGTTTTGTTGTCATTGTTATGCCCTCAGGATTGCACGCAAAACCTCTTGGCAGAGGCTATGGCAACCATCTTAGGAAGGGTTTCGCGCAAGCCCCATGCTGCTTTGGTGGCCGCCACCCAGTACCTTGGTAGTAGGGCTTGTGGCGCACACCTAAATCAGATGCCGCCTGGGAAATCTTCCCGGCAACAGCGGGACTTTTTCCGTATTCGCCACCCCATCGGACGCACCACCCTGAGCAGGCCAAAACCTCCACTGGGAACTGCAACCATGACAATAAGATCGCTACCCGCCCTTTCCCCTCTGACCCTCGCCGTGCAAGCCTTTTTGCTGGTGAGCAGCCTGTCTCTGAGCGCTGCCGGCCAAGCCGCGACCGAACCTGCCTCGAAGGCGCACAACGTGAGCTGGGAAGACATTGCCAACGATCACCTGACCACCAAGGACGTTCTGCAATATGGCATGGGCACCAACGCCCAGCGCTGGAGCCCGTTGGCCCAGGTCAACGACAAGAACGTGTTCAAACTGACGCCCGCCTGGTCCTATTCGTTCGGCGATGAGAAGCAGCGCGGCCAGGAATCCCAGGCCATCGTCAGTGACGGCGTGGTGTACGTCACCGGTTCGTATTCACGGGTATTTGCCCTCGACGCCAAGACCGGCAAACGCCTGTGGACCTACAACCATCGCCTGCCGGACAACATTCGTCCGTGCTGCGATGTGGTCAACCGTGGGGCGGCAATTTATGGCGACAAAATCTACTTCGGCACCCTCGACGCGCGACTGGTCGCGCTGGACAAGAACACCGGCAAAGTGGTGTGGAACAAGAAGTTCGGCGACCACGCTGCCGGCTACACCATGACCGGTGCCCCGGTGCTGATCAAGGACAAGACCAGCGGCAAGGTGCTGTTGATCCATGGCAGCTCTGGCGATGAATTCGGCGTGGTCGGGCAGCTGTTTGCCCGCGACCCGGACACCGGCGAAGAAGTGTGGATGCGGCCTTTCGTCGAAGGCCACATGGGCCGGTTGAACGGCAAGGACAGCACCCCGACCGGCGATGTCAAGGCCCCGTCCTGGCCAAACGATCCGACCACTGAAACCGGCAAGGTCGAAGCCTGGAGTCACGGTGGCGGCGCCCCTTGGCAGAGCGCCAGTTTCGATCCGGAAACCAACACCATCATCGTCGGCGCCGGCAACCCTGGCCCGTGGAACACCTGGGCACGCACCGCCAAGGATGGTAACCCGCACGATTACGACAGCCTCTACACCTCGGGCCAGGTCGGCGTCGACCCGAGCACCGGCGAGGTGAAATGGTTCTACCAGCACACGCCGAACGATGCCTGGGATTTCTCCGGCAACAACGAGCTGGTGCTGTTCGACTACAAGGACAAGGACGGCAAAACGGTCAAGGCCACCGGCCACGCGGACCGCAACGGTTTCTTCTACGTGGTCGACCGCAACAACGGCAAATTGCAGAACGCCTTCCCCTTCGTCGACAACATCACCTGGGCCAGCCACATCGACCTGAAGACCGGGCGGCCGGTCGAAAATGAAGGCCAGCGCCCGGCGAAACCACTGCCGGGCGAAACCAAAGGCAAACCGGTTGAAGTTTCGCCGCCGTTCCTTGGCGGCAAGAACTGGAACCCGATGGCCTACAGTCAGGACACCGGGCTGTTCTACATTCCAGGCAACCAGTGGAAAGAGGAATACTGGACCGAAGAGGTCAACTACAAAAAAGGCTCGGCTTATCTGGGCATGGGTTTCCGCATCAAGCGTATGTACGACGATCACGTCGGCACCTTGCGCGCGATGAACCCGACCACGGGTAAAGTGGTCTGGGAGCACAAGGAGACGCTGCCGCTGTGGGCCGGCGTGCTGGCGACCAAAGGCAACCTGGTATTCACCGGTACCGGCGACGGTTTCTTCAAGGCCTTCGACGCAAAAACCGGCAAGGAACTGTGGAAGTTCCAGACCGGCAGCGGCATCGTCTCGCCGCCGATCACCTGGGAACAGGACGGCGAGCAGTACATCGGCGTAACCGTCGGGTATGGCGGCGCGGTGCCGCTGTGGGGTGGCGACATGGCCGAGCTGACCAAACCGGTGGCTCAGGGCGGGTCGTTCTGGGTGTTCAAGATTCCGAGCTGGGATAACCAGACCGCGAAACGCTGATTGCCCCATCGCCAGCAAGCCGGCGCCTACAGATTCACGCGATCTGCAGGAGCCGGCTTGCTGGCGATAGCCCCCTCCCACACGATGAGACTTCCGCCATGAAATACCTGCCCCTGTTGCTATTACTAAGCGCGCTCCCGGCCTATGCCGATGACGGCGACGACGCCCCACTGATCATCAACGGCTGCACCCTCGCCGAGCACAGCCAGTGCCCCGGCGCCAATCTGAATGGCGCCAACCTGCGCAATCAGGACCTGCGCAACATGAACCTCAGCGGCGCCGACCTGCGCAATGCCGATTTGCGTCACGCCCGCCTCGACCTCGCCAATCTGGAAAAAGCCCGGCTGCAAGGCGCTAACCTGACACGGGCCAGTCTGCAACAAAGCAACCTGCGCCTGGCGGATTTCAGCGGTGCAACGCTGATGGCGATTCAAGGCTGGGGCCTGTTTGCCCAGGGCGCGCAATTCCAGGACGCCAACCTCAGCGCCGCCTACCTGCAGTTTGCCCGTCTCTCCGGGGCCAAACTGCACAACGCCAATCTGCGGGCGGCGGATCTGGAAATGACCTGGTTGAGCAAGGCCGATCTCAAAGGCGCGGATCTCAGCGATGCCAATCTGCAGGAAGCCAAGTTTGGCGAAAGCAACCTGGAGCAGGCGAACCTCAATGGCTCGCGCCAGCATTATGCGAATTTTCAGGATGCGAATATGGAGGGCTGCATCGGTTGCCCGACGACGTGGGATAAATAACACCTCCCCCTGTAGGAGCCGGCTTGCTGGCGATAGCGGTGTGTCAGTCAACATTTATTCTGACTGACACACCGCTATCGCCAGCAAGCCGGCTCCTACAGGGGGAATGTGTGAATTATTCGATTACCCCGCCTTGCGCACGACTCCCATATCGATCCCCAGATGCACCAGCTCGGCGTGGGAGCTGACCTGCAATTTGCTCTTGAGCAACGTCAGGTGATTGGAGACGGTCTTGCTGCTGATGCTCAGCTGCTCGGCAATCAACCGGGCCGGGGTGCCTTTGGCGAGCATCACGAAAATCTCCAGTTCACGTTGGGTCATGCTCTGCAAACGCGGATCGCTGGCGTCCCGTTGCGGGTGACAGACCAGTTGTGTGGCCAGCGGTTGTTCGATGTAGGCGTGGCCGGCGAGGATGCGCCGCACCGCCTCGATCAACACATCCGGCGCCGAGCTTTTGGTCAGGTAGCCCGAGGCGCCCGCGTCCAGTGCCTGACGTACCAACGGCAGTTCGTCGTGCATGCTGAAAAACAGCACGCGCAGTTGCGGCAGACGCTGTCGCAGGCGGCGTGTGGTTTCCAGCCCGCTGATCCCCGGCAGGCCGAAATCCATGATCACCAGATTCGGTACCGCTTCCTGAACCCTGATCAGCGCGTCTTCACCCGTCGCTGCTTCACGCACTTCCATCGCCGGCAGCAACGCGCGCAACAACGTCGCGTAGCCCTGACGGACCACCGCATGGTCATCCACCAGCAGAATATTCATGACGCCTCCAAAGGCATGCTCAAGGCCAGCGCCCAACCGGCGCCAGGGTGACTGATGATGCGTAGCTCGCCGCCCAGACTGCGGGCACGCTCGAACATCGAATACAAACCGACACCCGGCCGCGGTGGCTGGTGTGCACCGCAACCGTTGTCACGAATCAGCAAACGCAACTGCCCGCTGCGATGGTGCAGGCGCACCCGCACCTCGCTGGCACCGGCGTGGCGGGCGACGTTGGTCAAGGCTTCCTGCAACAGGCGGTAGAGATGGGCCTTGTCTGGCGCGGACAACGACGGCAAGTGCGCGCTGACCCGTAAACGGCAATCGATTCCTTGTCGAGCCTGCCATTGTTCCACCAGCAATCCGAGGGCTTCGGCCAGTGGCAGGTGTTGCAACACGACCGGGTAGAGGTCATGAACCAACGCTCTGAAACCTTGTTGAAGGTGTTCGCAGTTGTGTTCCAGCTCACGCACCGTGCGCTCCACGGTGTCAGGTTGATCGGCGACCAATCGCAACAGACAGGCCTGAGCCCGAATCCCCGCGAGGTATTGGCCGAGATCGTCGTGCAGGGTCTGCGCCAGATGAGTGCGTTCCTGCTCCTGCACCGCCAGCAAGGTCTGGGTCAGTTGCGTGTTGTCGGCACGCGCTTGCTCCAGCGCTTCGGTCATGCGGTTGAAATGCACCGCCAGTTGCCGCGCTTCCGGCAGCCCTTGCGCACGCAATCGCACCTTGAGCTGGCCGCCAGAGACCTGTCGCAACGCGCGCAGCAACTCGTCGAGCAGGCCCATGCCCAGGCGCACGGCCCAGCGGATGGTCAACAGGCTCAACAACAACGCCAGGCCACACAGGCTCAGCAATTGTTGGAGAGAATCCCAGACTTCATCGATTTCATCCCGCGGGTCGATCGCGATCTGCACGCGTCGACCATCCTGCAAATTTAGTATTCGCGCGTGGTGCCGGGCCTCGGCAAACAGCAATCGCCCGAGCCAGGCGTCGAGCCCATCCTGCGTCGGCGATTGTGCCACCTGGTCCGGTTCGAGCCAGCGCACCCGCACGTGACGCAGACTTTGCGTCAGCCGTGGCTGCAGGCTGACGGGATCACGCTCGGCGGTTTCGCTCAAGTATTCGACCACCGCCTCGGCGGATTGCAGCTCACGCTCCACGTCCGCCAGCGCCTGGTGCACCAGCAAGCCCATGCACGCAAAGGTGACCAGGGCGAAAAATCCGCAGACCCAGAGGTTGATCCGCCACAGCGCTGACACGCCTAGCGCCCCGGTGTCGCGGGCAAGACCGGCAGCAACGCGGGCCGCGGGCCGTGGAGTTTGTCGACGCCGATCAGGCTCAAGATCAGCAGCAACGGCAGGAGCAGCGCTTTGAGAATACGCATGGTCGATCTCCTCCAGAGTGATGGCCGTTGTTGCCCATGCTAAAACCGCGCCGCCCTCGGCGAGTTACTACCTTGGTACTGCCTCACTGGTACTTTCTGCATATTTCCTTCTGCCTCGCAGGCTTCCTATGCTGGCGCTACCTGTAATGGAGTGCCTTATGCGCCAGCTTGCCCCTTACGCCCTGATCTACCTGCTGGCGATTGCCTGCGCCGCCGGGCTGGCGACCCAGAGTCAGGCGGCCGACGCGCCCTTGCAGGTGCAGATCGGCTACCTGGGTTATCGCCCTGATCCGGGACCGCTACTGTCCAACGTCATTCCCGAGCCGGTCGATGCCGGAGAGCGTGGCGCCGAACTGGCGATCACCGACAGCAACAGCACCGGGCGTTTTCTCAATCACAGTTACAGCCTGACCAGCGTCAATGCCGACAGCCCGCAGGCCTTGCTTGAGGCGGCCAAGGCTCAACACGCGCAAGGTCTGCGCCTGTTTGTGGTGAACGCGCCAGTGGCCAGCCTGCGCCAACTCAGCGCCGCCCTGCCCGACAGCTTGCTGTTCAACGCTGGCAGCGCGGATGACAGCCTGCGAACCACCGACTGCTTGCCGAACGTGCTGCACACGCTGCCGAGCCGGGCGATGCTGGCCGATGCGCTGGCGCAATTTCTGGTGGTGCGCAAATGGCAACGGGCACTGCTGATCGTCGGCCCGACCGCTGACGATCAAGCCTATGCCGCCGCCCTGCGCCGCGCGGCGAAGCGCTTCGGTGTGCAACTGGTCGCGGAAAAAGCCTGGAGTTTCGATAACGACCAACGCCGCAGCGCCCAGGCCGACATGCCGCTGTTCACCCAGACCGCCGAGTACGACGTGGTGCTGGTGGCCGATGAACGCGGTGACTTCGGCGAATACGTGCCCTACCAGACCTGGTATCCGCGCCCGGTGGCCGGCACTCAAGGCCTGACCCCGGTGGGTTGGCACAAGACCGTGGAAACCTACGGCGCCGCACAATTGCAAAAGCGCTTCGAAACCATGGCCGGGCGCTGGATGAACGACCGCGACTTTGCCGCGTGGATGGCCGTGCGCAGCATCGCCAGTGCAGTGAGCAAACTGCGTCAGGCCGATCCGATGGCGATCCGTACGCTGGAAATCAGCGATCAATTGCCACTCGACGGCTTCAAGGGTCGCAAGCTCAGTTATCGCCCTTGGAACGGCCAGTTGCGGCAACCGATCCCCATCGTCCAGCCGCGGGCGCTGGTCAGTACCTCGCCGCAGGACGGCTTTCTGCACCCTTTCAATGAAATGGACAGCCTCGGTTACGACAAGCCCGAGGTCAGCTGCCGCTTTCCCTGATAGAGCCACCACAACAATAAGGAATCTGCCATGCGCCGCACCCTGCTTTCATGCGCCCTGCTGCTCGCTGCCGGGCACGCCGCGGCCAGCACCGCCTGGGTCTCGAACGAGAAAGACAACAGCCTCAGCCTGATCGACATGCAGACCTTGCAAGTCACCGACACCCTGCCCGTCGGCCAGCGTCCGCGCGGTCTGTTGCTGTCCCACGACAACAAGCTGCTGTACATCTGCGCCAGCGATTCGGACCGGGTGCAGGTGATGGACGTGGCCACGCGCAAGATCATCAAGGAACTGCCTTCGGGCAAGGACCCCGAGCAATTCGCCCTGCACCCGAACAATCGCTGGCTCTACGTTTCCAACGAGGACGATGCGCTGGTGACGGTGATCGACACCGAAACCTCCAAGGTGCTGAGCCAGATCAACGTCGGCGTCGAACCCGAAGGCATGGCCGTCAGCCCGGACGGCAAATGGGCGGTGAACACCAGCGAAACCACCAACATGCTGCACTGGATCGACACCAGCACCCAGACCCTGGCCGACAGTACGCTGGTGGACCAGCGTCCGCGTTTCGTCGAGTTCGCGCCCGATGGTTCCAAGCTCTGGGCCTCGGCGGAAATCGGCGGCACGGTGACCATTCTCGACGTCGCGACCCGCCAGGTGCTCAAGACCCTGACCTTCCAGATCAAAGGCGTACACCCGGACAAGGTTCAGCCGGTCGGCATCAAACTCAGCGCCGACGGCAAGTACGGTTTCGTCGCGCTCGGCCCGGCCAATCATGTGGCAGTGATCGATGCCCGGACCTTCGAGATCCTCGACTACCTGCTGGTCGGCCGACGCGTCTGGCAGATGGCGTTTACCCCGGATCAGAAGCAATTGCTGGCGACCAATGGTGTCAGCGGCGACGTGTCGGTGATCGATGTCGACAGCCTCAAGGTCAGCAAATCGGTGAAGGTCGGGCGCTATCCGTGGGGCGTGGTGGTGACGCCATGAACGCACTGGAAGTCAACGACCTGAGCTTTGCCTATGGCGTGCGGGAGGCGTTGCACCAGGTGAGTTTCAGCCTGGAGCCGGGGCGTTTTGCGGCACTTCTGGGGCCCAACGGTGCAGGAAAATCGACCCTGATCGCGCTGCTCACCCGGCTCTACGATTTGCAGCGTGGCGACATCCGCGTCGGCGGCTGTTCACTGCGTAATGCGCCGCGCCCGGCGCTGCGGCAATTGGGTGTGGTGTTCCAGCAAAGTACCCTGGACCTGGACCTCAGCGTCGAGCAGAACCTGCGCTATCACGCCGCGCTGCATGGGATGTCGCGGCGCCAGACCGGCTTGCGGGTCGACGCCGAACTGGAACGGCAAACGCTGACCGAACGCCGGCGCGAGCGGGTGCGCGAATTGAATGGCGGGCATCGTCGCCGGGTGGAAATCGCCCGCGCGCTGCTGCATGAGCCCCGCCTGCTGCTGCTCGACGAGGCGAGCGTCGGCCTCGATCCGGCCAGTCGCCTGGCACTCAATCAACACATCCGCCATTTGTGCCGCGAGCAACACATCAGCGTGCTCTGGACCACCCACTTGCTGGATGAAGTGCAGCCCAGCGATGATTTGCTGATCCTTCATCAAGGGCATCTGGTGGCCAGCGGACAAGCCGACGCCCTGAGCCTGGAACACGGCGGCGACCTCGGTTGCGCCTTCGCCCGCCTGACGACCTCTGGAGCCGCCCGATGAATGCTTACTGGCAATGTTTCAGCGGCATCGTGCTGCGCGAATGGCTGCGATTTGTGTTGCAGCGCACGCGGTTTCTCAGTGCGCTTGTCCGGCCGTTGCTGTGGCTACTGGTGTTCGCCGCCGGTTTTCGCGCGGCCCTGGGCATTGCCATTATCGAGCCCTACGACACGTACATTCCGTATGAGGTCTACATCATCCCAGGCCTGGCCTGCATGATCCTGCTGTTCAATGGCATGCAGGGTTCATTGTCGATGGTCTACGACCGGGAAATGGGCAGCATGCGCGTGCTGCTGACCAGTCCCCTGCCCCGGACCTTTCTGCTGTGCAGCAAATTGCTGGCAACGTCGTTGATTTCGTTGTTGCAGGTGTATGCCTTTCTGGCGATTGCCTGGGTGTACGGCGTGCAACCCCCGGCCATGGGGCTGTTGATCGCCTTGCCGGCGTTGTTGCTGGTGGCGTTGATGCTCAGCGCGCTGGGCCTGTTGCTGTCGAATGCCATCCGTCAGCTGGAAAACTTTGCCGGGGTGATGAATTTCGTGATTTTCCCGCTGTTTTTCCTGTCGTCGGCGCTGTATCCGCTATGGAAGATGCGTGAGTCCAGCGAGTGGTTGTACTGGTTGTGCGCGTTGAACCCGTTTACCCATGCAGTGGAGCTGGTGCGGTTTGCGCTGTATGAACGCTTCAATCCGTTGGCGCTGGCGGTGTGCGTCGGGCTGACATTGCTGTTTGCCCTGCTCGCCGTGCTCACCTTCAACCCGCAACACGCTGCCCTGCGCAAAGCCAACTGACACCAAAACCCTCTGTAGAAGCCGGCTTGCGGGCGATCCAGACAATGCGGTGTATCTGTCACACCGCAATCGCCAGCAAGCCGGCTCCTACAGGGAATTAGTGTTGAACAGGGGGTGAAATTACTACTTTAGTACTGGTTTCCCTGTCTATCGTCGCATTCCCAACGCACCGAGACTGGCATGTAATGGGTTCATAACGATAAGGATCGAACCCATGCCGCGTGCCCGACGTCGTCTGCTACGCCCTTCTCTCGCCGCGCTGTCGCTGAGCCTGCTGCTGGGCGTCGCACACGCTGACACACCGCTGTTCTCCGCCGAAGGCTATCGCATCGGCCTCTACCGCAGCCCTACCCCGAATCAAGTGCAAGGCGCGTCCATCATCGATACGCCTGCCTTGCAAACCCTGCTCACCCAGACACCCCGTCCGGTGCTGATCGACGTCTATCGCCGTCAATGGCTGCAAGGTCGCTTCATCGAAGACCAGCCCCATGAGAACCTGCCCGGCAGCCATTGGCTGGCCAATACCGGCGATGGCGACCTGACGCCCGACTGGCAGGACTATTTTGCGCGGAACCTGAACACATTGACCGCGGGCGATCTGACGCAACCGCTGGTCTTCTACTGCCGCTCCGATTGCTGGTTGAGCTGGAACGCGGTCAAACGCGCCGCCGCCATGGGCTATAAGACTCTGTATTGGTATCGCGACGGCCTGGATGCCTGGCAAGCGGCGAACCTGCCCGTGACGCCCGCCCGGCCCGAGCCCTTCCCCTGACCTTTACGCGTGCGTGTTGTTGCCACACCATAATCAAAATAATGAGGTGAAAGGCTATGTACAAAATTCTGATTGCCGACGATCACCCGCTGTTCCGCGAAGCTATTCATAACGTCATCAGCGACGGTTTCCCGGGCAGCGAGGTCATGGAAACCGCCGACCTCGACAGTGCCCTGGCGCTGACTCAGGACCATGACGACCTGGACCTGATCCTGCTCGACCTGAACATGCCGGGAATGCACGGCCTCAATGGCTTGATCAACCTGCGCAACGAGGCACCGACCATTCCGGTGGTGATCGTCTCCGCCGAACAGGACAAGCAGATCGTGCTGCAAGCCATCACCTATGGCGCGGTGGGTTTCATCACCAAGTCCTCGCCACGGGTGCAGATGACCGAGGCGATCCAGCAGATTCTCAATGGCAACGTCTACCTGCCGCCGGACATCATCCGCACACAGAAAAGCGGCACCCACCGCCGGATGAACGACACCCCGAGCTTCCCGCCGGAACTGCTCCAGGCCCTGACCCGCAAGCAGTTGCTGGTGCTGGAGCGCATGACCAAAGGCGAGTCGAACAAACAGATCGCCTACACCCTGGAAATCGCTGAAACCACGGTCAAGGCCCACGTTTCGGCGATTTTGCGCAAACTCAATGTGCACAATCGGGTGCAGGCGATCCTGAGTGCCGGGGATATTGATTTCGGGTCTTATCTGCGGCGTTGAGTTCACAGGCAACCGGAAGGCCGAGTTGGCCCATTCGCGAGCAAGCCCGCTCCCACATTTAATCTCGGATGCTCACAGAATGTGTGTTCACTGGAGATCCAATGTGGGAGCGGGCTTGCTCGCGAAGAGGCCAGCACAAACACCAAAAGCCTCAAGGCCTGCCGAGCAGGTGACTCATCGCCGTCTTCAGCTTCATCGGCCGCACCGGTTTGTGCATCAACGTATGCCCCAACTCTCGAATCTGCAGTTTGAGCTCATTGCTGTAGTTGGCGGTGATCATCATCGCCGGAATGGCTGAGCCGCGCCGGGCGTTGATCCGGGCCACCGCATCCACACCATTCTGCTCGTCATCCAGGTGATAGTCGGCGATCAGCAAGTCCGCTTCTTCATGGTAATTGTCCACCTGCCGCGCCAGGTCCTGCTCCGACAGCGCCGTCACCACCAGACAACCCCACCCTTCGAGCAATGTACGCATGCCGGCACAAATCGCCGCGTCGTTGTCCAGCACCCACACCCGCGCGCCGCGCAGACGCTCGAGCATCGGCTCACTCATCAGCAGGCTCGGCAGTGCCTTGGGGGCCGTAGCGCTCAGCGGTACTTCGACGGAAAACATCGAGCCCTTGCCCGGCCACGAACGCACGTGAATGCGGTGCCCGAGAATCCCGGCTATTTTCTCGACAATCGCCAACCCGAGGCCCAAGCCGCGGTCCTGGTCCGGACGCTGCACATCGCCGCGCTTGAACTCCTGGAAAATCTCTTCCAGACGGTTGTCCGCGATGCCCATGCCGCTGTCCCAGACCTCGATCGACAGGCGTTGATGATGACGCCGGCAACCGAGCACCACCCGGCCGCTGTAGGTGTAGCGAATCGCGTTGCTCAACAGGTTCCGCAGGATCCGCGCGAGCAATTGAATGTCGCTGCGCACCAGCGCCGAACACGGGATGAAATGCAGCTCAAGCCCTTCACTGCGGGCCACTTGGGTGTATTCGGCCGCGAGGTTCTCCAGCAATTCGCTCAAGGCGAACGGCGCAATGTCGGCCTTGATTACCCCGGCATCGAGTTTGGAAATATCCACCAGGGTGCCCAGCAGATTCTCCACGTCTTCCAGGGAATTACTGACGTTACGCACCAGAATCTCGTTGGCCATCGGTTCCCGGCGCTCGAGCAAGGCACTGGTAAACAGTCGCGCGGCATTCAGTGGCTGCAACAAGTCATGGCTGACGGCGGCGAGAAATTTGGTTTTCGACAGGTTGGCCTGTTCGGCTTCGAGCTTGGCTTCGCGCAGGCGTGATTCCACGCGCCGGCGTTCGTCGATCTCGCGCAGCAGCTGCTCATTGAGAGTGGTCAGCTCCGCCGTACGTTCACGCACCCGCAGTTCAAGGTTTTGATACGCCTGGTGCAGCGCCTCGGCGGTGCGACGGCGCTCGGTGATGTCGCGGATCAATACGAAAATCCCCACCACCTCCCCGGTCACCAGCCGATTCGGCACATAGGAACGCAGCATGTAGCGTTCCTGATTATTGATGTTGGTTTCGGCAAATTCGAACGTCACGCTTTCACCGGCCAATGCCCGGGCCACGTAGGCTTCCAGCCGCTGATAATGTTGCTCGCTGTGCACCTCGCGCAGGCTCTGCCCGAGCATGACGCCGCGCGGCCAGCAGTACCATTCTTCATAAACCTTGTTGGTGAACTCGTAGACCAGATCGGCATTGAGGTAGGCGATCAGCGCCGGTACGTGGTCGGTGATCAGGCGAATCCAGCGCTCGCTTTCGCTCAGCGCTTCGGCGTGCTGGTAGCGTTCGGTGATGTCGGTGAAGGTGTTGACGAAGCCGCCGGTGGGCAACGGATGCGTACGGATTTCCAGGACCCGGCCATCGTAAAGACGCTGCTCGCATTCCTGGACGGTGCGTCCATTGCTGTCGCGGCTGGCGGGGGTCAGCAGGTTCAACTCGCTGTCGGCGATCACTTCAGCGAACGGCCGGTGCGCCGCCACGGGCGCGAGGCCGCTGAGCTCGAGAAAACGCCGATTCCACAATTCCAGAATGCCTTCGGCGTTGACCATCGCCACGCCCTGGGACAGGTTGTCGACCGCCCGTTGCAGCAAATGGGATTTCTGCGCCACCGCTTGCTCGCGGCGCACGGTTTCACTGAGTTTGACGTCGGTAATGTCGGTGAACAGGATCACCCGCCCACCCTCTTGCGTCGGCCGTTCACTGACTTGCAGCCAGCGACCGTTCTGCAGGCGAAACAACAGGTTTTCGTCGGCCTGACCGCGCGGTTCCTCGGTAAACAGTCCGGTGGCGATCATCAGTCGCTTGACTTCCCCCAGGCGCATGCCGGCGTTGATCCGCACCCGACTGTTGCCCCAGAACGCCTTGAAGCGGCTGTTGAACAACACGATTCGCTGGTCGGCATCGAACAGTACAAACGCGTCGGAAATACTCTCGATGGCGTCGATCAAGTGTTGATGCGCGGTTTCTGCACGCAAGCGCGCTTCGCTGAGCAAATGATTGCCCGACTTGAGTTCGGCCATGGCCTGGTTCAGGGCGTCGGTGCGCTCACGCACCTGCTCGGCCAGTACCACCGAATGCTGGAACGCCGCGTACGGGTCGTTGCCGCGGGTGATACCGGATTCGATCCGTTCGATCAGCGCGCCATTGATGCGCTGCAGTTTCTGGTTTTCGTGCCGCAGGCTGGCGACTTGCGCCTGAAGCTCAACGATGTCCAGGGGACCGGCCTCGGGCAATGGCAACCCCGGTGAAGGTCTGGTTGATGTGCATGCCATTGAACTGTTCTCCGTAGGTGTTGAAACCCGTCACCCGCTGGTCACGCAAAAACGTACCGATCTGCTCCAGGCTGCCGCCGTCTTCCAGTTCCAGACGCCGGAGAAAACAATCGCAGCCGATGGTCAGCAACAGCTCTCCGAGGCGTTCCTGCAAACCCTCGAACAGGTTCTGCAGGTTGGGCAGCATCGGGCCGGGCGTCATGACCGTGAGGACGATGCCGTTTTCCACCGCGCAATAGAAACTCAGGCTCAGGTCCGGATGAACCTGCTGGATCGCCCGTACGTAGTACTGATCGTTGATCCGCACCGCCAGCGGGTGTGCGGCGAAGACCCGGTGATCGAGCTCGGCCACGGGCACGCCAATGTGCCGGGCGTACTCCTCGGCGGCGGGTTCGGCATTCAGCTCGAAAACCCGGCGCGAAGCGCTGTCGGCCCCGGTAACCACCAGTTTTTCCGCCCGCGGCAGGATGTGGTGGGTCGTGAAGACTTCGAAATCCAGCCAGGTGTTGACCAGCACCACCACCGCCGCGCCACTGTGGAACTCGCCATTGAAATAGACGTGGGTATGGGTCAGGTAATTGTCGTCGCCGGCCGAACCGCCGAAATGCGGGATGTCGCCCAACGCCGCGCTCAGCGCCGCGAGGACCATTTCTTCACGGCTGGACAAACCATCCAGCAGGGTCAGGGCAAAGCTGTTGCCCTTGATCGGCGCCAGGGTGTTGCTGCGACAGCCACTGACCAGCCGCTCGACCATTTGCTGGGCGTCGATCAGGCTGAAATGCTCCATCTCATCGATCAGTTCGGCGTCGATGGAAAAATGTCGATGGTCGAACCCCACTGCCGTCACGCAGTTGCGACCGTAGCCCAACGGGGTGATTTCACCGGCGCTGGTGCAGCCGACCAGGCGAATACCGCCAAAGCTTTGTTGCAAGGCCTGCCCCAGCGCCTGCAAGTCGTACTCGGCAGAACAGAAAAACAACACGAACCCCAAATGTGGATGCAATAGCTGCCGCGCCAGTTCCTGAGCCACCTGTTCGGCATCGGTCGACTGGGACATTGCAGTGACGACACCTTCGCTCTGAACCTGCTGCATCGTCGCCTCCCGCAGGTGCGCATGTATGAGGTTGGAGTGTACGAAGGCTATGGGCGGCTACGTATGCTACTTGGGTAGCGATCAGGCGGTCCGATGGGATGAGATCTGGCAGACACCGCATTCTGTGTAGGAGCCGGCTTGCTGGCGATGACGATTTGTCAGCCACCCTCATTGTTGCCTGACCCACCGCTATCGCCAGCAAGCCGGCTCCTACAGGGGAAGCCGGTGTGGCTGTGCGGGGTTACCAGGTCAGCACCGCCCCCACTGCAAAGGTGTCGGTGTCTTCATTCTGCGCGCTGGTGTCGTGGCCCACCATGCTACTGGGTAGCGATCAGGCGGTTCGATGGGATGAGATCTGGCAGACACCGCATTCTGTGTAGGAGCCGGCTTGCTGGCGATGACGATTGTCAGCCACCCTCATCGTTGCCTGACCCACCGCTATCGCCAGCAAGCCGGCTCCTACAGGGGAAGCCGGTGTGGCTGTTACGGGGTTACCAGGTCAGCACCGCCCCCACTGCAAAGGTGTCGGTGTCTTCATTCTGCGCGCTGGTGTCGTGGCCATTGATTTCGAACTGGTTGTACTCGGCCACCAGCTTCAGGTTGTCGTTGACGTCATGAAACAGCGCAATGCCGCGAGTCTCGTAGTCCGCGCCGCTGCCGACCACGCCGTTGCCGTCGTCCTTGGTCTTGCCGTAGGACAAGGCCAGGCGGTTTTTCCCCAGTTTGTAGGAGCCCTGCAACAGGTAACCGTCACTGTCGACGTTGCGCAACGTCGGTTCGCCGGCGTTGTTGGTGAAGAACGGGTTGATGCCCTTGGCCTGGAAGCCGGAACCCGTCAGTGACAACCCGCCCATTTTCGCTTGAACGCCGTACCCGACACCTTTGGACGTGACGGATTGAACCGTAGCGTCGGTATTGTCCGAAGTCTGGTAGCTGCCGTTGACCCAGCTGTAAATCTTCGCTCCGGCGACGTCGAACTGATAGGTGATCTCGCTCTCGGTCCGCGGGTTCTCCTGATACGCCTTGCCCGTGGGGCTGCTGTCGTTGGTGTCCACCGGGTCCATGATCCCCACCGCCACCCGCAAGCCGTCCATCACCGGGGTACGGTAGGTGATCTGCGAGGTCGGAAACGGATACGGATAACCGCTGCCAATGTTGCCGAACGACACCCCGCCACCATCCACCAGCCCCAGGGTATCGCTGACCTGACCGTTACCGGCGAGTAATTCATCCAGCAGGATGTTGGAACGGGCAAACAGGCCGAAGTCCTTGCCGATCAGTACTTCGCCCCATTCCGGGTTGGCCACCGTGCCATAGAACTGCCGCACATCAATGGCCGTGTCGGTGCCGTTGGTTTCGCTGTCGTTGATGGTCACCCAGAACGAGGACCGGGCGCCGAGCTTGAGGTCATCGACCTGTTTACTCATGTTGAAGCCGAGGTAGTTGGGCAGAAAACCCATTTTGACCCGTGCCTGGCGACGATCGTATTGCTCACCGGCACGGTCCACATCGCTGTTCACATAAAACGCGTTGATGTAGCCGTCGGTGGAAAATGTGGTCTGGTCCTTGTCGTACAGCATGATCTCGGCTTCGGCAATCGAGCTCACACCGAGGGTCGACAGACTGGCGATCAAAGCTGGCAAGTAACGATGCTTGAAATTCTTATTGTTGTGCATGACGCGCTCCGCAGCGGGGGACTGGATGTCGGAGGCGATTATCGAAAGCTGACCGGCGGCGTCATACGCTGCCTTGGAGGTGGTTTTGAAGTGCTTTGGCGTGGCCGGTGGAGTGCAGCAAGTTCGACGTAAGACCGGGCCGCGACGAGGGCCCGGAACTTAAGGTGTAAGACGGTTAGACGCCGGCTCTGAACAGCATGTAGGCAGCGACCACGACGCAGACGCTGGCGAAGCCGATCTGCAGGGCCCTGGCCGGGACCCGGGCACAAAGCTGTCGGCCAATGATCATGCCGACCACGCTTGCGATGATGAACGACACGCCCAGGCCATCGATCCGCACCCCGGCATGAAACGCACCGATCACGCCGATGGCGGAAATCAGACTGATCACCATCAGGGACGTCGCCACAATCCCGCGCATCTGCACATCGGTCAGTTGCTTGAACGCCGGGACGATCAGAAACCCGCCGCCGACCCCGAGCAACCCGGAAACAACGCCGGTCACCGCGCCGAGCGCCGCCAGGGTTGCGGTGCATTTGGCGGTCCAGGAAAAGCGTCCGGTCTGTTGATCGAGCATGCAGTTTTTCTGGCCCCAGCTGGCGTGCCCGTGATCGCTCGGGCCTTCATCCTGGCGCTCGCGGCGCAGCATCCGCCAGGCCACCATGACCATCAGCAGGCTGAACAGAATCATCAGGATCTTTTCCGGTAACTGGTGGGCGAAGTAGATGCCGACCGGGGTAAAAATCGCCCCCAGCAATGCAATCAACAGCGCTGCGCGGTAACGCACCAGACCATGGCGCAACCCGTCAATCGCCCCGACCGCCGCCGCGCTTCCCACCGCAAACAAGGCGACGGGTGCCGCCTGAGTCATGGTCAGACCCAACCCCAGCACCAGGGCCGGGACAGCGAGAATGCCACCACCGGCACCGGTCAATCCGAGGACCAGGCCCATGGCCAAACCAAAAAAACTTGCCAGTAACATAGAACGCTCGTAATCCATGAAAAAAGCCGGGAACGCCCGGTATCGATGACTGACAGGATAGATCCCGCGCAACTTTTTACATCAATTGAATGATCGCAGGGCTGGTCAGCACAGGGAAAATGACACTACCCTCAAGGCCTGTCCCAAAAGAATCGCCACCATGCCAGCCTTGATTGAAGCCTTCCTCGACCCTGCCTCGTCGACCTACAGTTACGTGATCTACGAAGCCGACGGCGCCCAGTGTGCGATCGTCGACCCGGTACTTGATTACGACCCGGCTGCCGGGCGCACCGCCACCACCCAGGCGGATAAAATCATCGCCTTCGTCCGCGAACACCGCCTGCGCGTGCAATGGCTGCTGGAAACCCACGCCCATGCCGATCACCTGTCCGCCGCGCCTTATTTGCGCCGGGAACTGGGCGGCAGGATTGCGATTGGCCAGTCGATCAACAAGGTTCAACGGGTATTCAAAAGCCTGTTCAACCTTGAACCGGAATTTGCGGTGGACGGCTCGCAGTTCGATCACCTGTTTGCCCCGGACGAATCGTTCATGATCGGTAACCTCAAGGCCACGGCCCTGCATGTACCCGGTCATACGCCGGCGGACATGGCTTACCTGATCGGCAGTCATGTGATTCTGGTGGGCGACACGCTGTTCATGCCTGACGTCGGCACCGCGCGCTGCGACTTTCCCGGCGGCAATGCCAATCAGCTGTTTGCCTCGATCCAGAAGTTGCTGGCCTTTCCGGCCAGCGTGAGTCTCTACGTCTGCCACGATTACCCGCCCGAAGGCCGCGAATCCCGGTGTATGGCAACGGTTGGCGAGCAGCGCAAAAGCAATATTCACGTCCATGACGGTATCGATGAAGCAGCGTTCGTTGCGATGCGCACTCAGCGTGATGCGGGGTTGGGCATGCCGACGCTCCTGCTGCCGGCGATCCAGGTGAACGTGCGGGCGGGAAATTTTCCACCGGCCGAGGAGAACGGCGTCACGTACCTGAAGATCCCTCTGAACAAACTCTGACTCCTGTAGGAGCCGGCTTGCTGGCGATAGCGATCTCACAAACGCCATCGCCAGCAAGCCGGCTCCTACAGGTTTTGTGGTGTTGAAGGGGTTGGCAGGTCAATTCGACAGAGTCAATCCATTCGCCGGCAACGGCAACGCCGTTTTGTAACGCACCTGTTTGAGCGCAAAGCTTGAGCGGATGTTGGCCACGCCGGGGACTTTGGTCAGGAAGTCCATCATGAAACGCTCCAGCGACTGAATGGTCGGCACCAGCACCCGGATCAGATAATCCGGATCCCCCGCCATCAAGTAGCACTCCATCACTTCAGGGCGATCCGAGATCGCTTCCTCGAAATGGTGCAACGCCTCCTCCACCTGTTTTTCCAGGCTGACGTGAATGAACACGTTCACATGCAGCCCCAGCAGATCGGCATCCAGCAGCGTCACTTGCTCGCGAATCAGGCCCAATTCTTCCATCGCCTTGACCCGGTTGAAGCACGGTGTCGGCGACAGGTTCACCGAGCGCGCGAGGTCGGCATTGGTGATGCGAGCGTTCTCCTGAAGGCTGTTCAAAATGCCGATATCGGTACGGTCCAGTTTGCGCATGAGACAAAACCACCTGTTTTTTATGTTTATGAAGATTTTTTATCCTCAAATGATCTCAAGCGCAACGAAACAGAGAGAAATATTCTTCTTGGCCGGGCCTATGATTGTTGTAGGACAAGATTTTCTCCACAGAGAAATGACAGTCAGCTCACTACAAGAAATTCACAAGATCGAGCGTAGAAGCCATGAACCAAGCGTACGAACCGCTGCGTCTGCACGTCCCTGAACCCTCGGGCCGTCCAGGCTGTAAAACCGACTTCTCCTACCTGCATCTGACCGATGCCGGCACGGTGCGCAAACCCCCAATCGACGTTGAACCCGCCGACACGGCCGATCTGGCCAGCGGCTTGATTCGTGTGCTCGACGATCAGGGCAATGCCCTGGGTCCTTGGGCCGAAGGCGTACCGGTAGAAATCCTGCGTAAGGGCATGCGCGCCATGCTCAAGACGCGGATCTACGACAACCGCATGGTGGTCGCCCAGCGTCAGAAAAAAATGTCGTTCTACATGCAAAGCCTTGGCGAAGAAGCCATCGGCAGCGCCCAGGCCTTGGCGTTGAACATCGACGACATGTGCTTTCCGACCTACCGCCAGCAAAGCATCCTGATGGCGCGTGAAGTGCCGCTGGTGGACCTGATCTGCCAGTTGCTGTCCAACGAGCGCGATCCGCTCAAGGGCCGTCAGTTGCCCATCATGTACTCGGTCAAGGAAGCCGGTTTCTTCACCATTTCCGGTAACCTCGCCACCCAATTCGTCCAGGCTGTCGGCTGGGGCATGGCCTCGGCGATCAAGGGCGACACCAAAATCGCCTCGGCCTGGATCGGCGACGGCGCCACTGCCGAGTCGGACTTCCACACCGCCCTGACCTTCGCCCACGTGTACCGCGCTCCGGTAATCCTCAACGTGGTCAACAACCAATGGGCCATCTCTACCTTCCAGGCGATTGCCGGTGGTGAAGCCACTACGTTCGCCGGTCGTGGCGTCGGTTGCGGCATCGCCTCCCTGCGCGTCGACGGTAACGATTTCTATGCGGTCTACGCCGCTTCCGCCTGGGCCGCCGAGCGCGCCCGCCGCAACCTTGGCCCGACCATGATCGAATGGGTCACCTACCGCGCCGGCCCGCACTCGACATCCGATGATCCGTCCAAATACCGTCCTGCCGACGACTGGAGCCACTTCCCGTTGGGCGATCCGATTGCGCGCCTGAAGCAGCACCTGGTGAAAATCGGCCACTGGTCCGAAGAGGAACACGTCGCCGTCAGCGCCGAACTGGAAGCTGAAGTCATCGCCGCGCAAAAAGAAGCCGAGCAGTACGGCACCCTCGCCGGCGGCCAGATTCCGAGCGCCGCGACCATGTTCGAAGACGTTTATAAAGAGATGCCGGAGCACTTGAAGCGCCAGCGTCAAGAGTTGGGGATCTGACATGAACGATCACAACAACAATATTCAACCGGAAACCGCCATGACCACGACCACCATGACCATGATCCAGGCCCTGCGCTCGGCCATGGATGTGATGCTTGAGCGTGACGACAACGTCGTGGTGTTCGGCCAGGACGTGGGCTATTTCGGTGGTGTGTTCCGCTGCACCGAAGGCCTGCAGAACAAGTACGGCACGTCCCGCGTGTTCGATGCGCCGATCTCCGAAAGCGGCATCGTTGGTGTTGCCGTGGGCATGGGCGCTTACGGTTTGCGCCCGGTGGCCGAGATCCAGTTCGCCGATTACGTCTACCCGGCGTCGGACCAGATCATTTCCGAAGCCGCCCGCCTGCGTTATCGCTCGGCCGGCGAGTTCACCGCACCGATGACCCTGCGCATGCCTTGCGGCGGCGGCATCTACGGTGGCCAGACTCACAGCCAGAGCATCGAGGCGATGTTCACCCAGGTCTGCGGCTTGCGCACGGTCATGCCGTCCAACCCGTATGACGCCAAAGGCTTGCTGATCGCCTCCATCGAAAACGATGACCCGGTGATCTTCCTCGAGCCGAAACGCCTGTACAACGGTCCGTTCGATGGTCACCACGAACGCCCGGTCACCCCATGGTCGAAACACCCGGCTGCGCAAGTGCCGGACGGTTACTACACCGTGCCGCTGGACGTCGCCGCCATCACCCGTCCCGGCAAGGACGTGACCATCCTGACCTATGGCACCACCGTTTATGTGTCGCAAGTCGCGGCGGAAGAAACCGGAATCGACGCTGAAGTCATCGACCTGCGCAGCCTGTGGCCACTGGACCTGGACACCATCGTCAAGTCGGTGAAGAAAACCGGCCGTTGCGTGGTCGTTCACGAAGCGACTCGCACTTGCGGTTTTGGCGCCGAACTGGTCGCCCTGGTGCAAGAGCACTGCTTCCACCACCTGGAAGCGCCGATCGAACGCGTCACCGGTTGGGACACCCCCTACCCGCACGCGCAAGAGTGGGCGTATTTCCCTGGTCCGACCCGTGTGGGCGCGGCTTTGAAGCGGGTTATGGAGGTCTGAATGGGCACGCACGTTATTAAAATGCCGGACATCGGTGAAGGCATTGCAGAAGTTGAACTGTCGGCGTGGCACGTCAAGGTCGGCGACATGGTCGTCGAGGATCAGGTGCTGGCCGATGTGATGACCGACAAGGCGATGGTCGACATCCCTTCGCCAGTGCATGGCAAGGTCATTGCGCTGGGCGGCGTGCCCGGCGAAGTCATGGCGGTCGGCAGCATCCTGATCAGCATAGAAGTCGAAGGCGCGGGCAACGTTAAAGAGTCGGCTCAGCCTGCGGTTGCCGCTGTGAAAGACTCACCGCTGCCGAAAGTCGAAGCCATTGTGGAAAGCAAACCAGCCCCTGCTGCGGCGCCACGAGCAGCCGTATGCCAAGGTCCGATGGTGGCTCGCGAAGCCGATGAACGCCCGTTGGCGTCCCCGGCCGTGCGCAAACATGCACTTGATCTCGGCATCCAGTTGCGTCTGGTGCGTGGCACCGGCCCTGCCGGTCGCGTGCTGCACGAAGACCTCGACGCCTATCTGGCGCAAGGTCAGTCGAATGCATCGACCGCCACCGCCGCATACGCTCAGCGTCATGATGAAGAGCAAATCCCGGTCATCGGCATGCGTCGCAAGATAGCCCAGCGTATGCAAGACGCCACTCAGCGTGCCGCCCACTTCAGTTATGTCGAGGAAATCGACGTCACGGCCGTGGAAGAACTGCGTGCGCACCTGAACGAAAAACACGGCGCGACCCGCGGCAAGCTGACCCTGTTGCCATTTTTGGTCCGTGCCCTGGTCGTCGCCCTGCGTGACTTCCCGCAGATCAACGCCCGTTACGACGACGAAGCCCAGGTCATCACCCGCCTTGGCGCGGTGCATGTGGGCATCGCCACTCAAGCCGACATCGGTTTGATGGTGCCGGTAGTGCGCCACGCCGAAGCCCGCAGTCTGTGGGACAACGCCGCCGAAATCTCCCGTTTGGCCAACGCCGCGCGTAACGGCAAGGCCAGCCGCGATGAGTTGTCCGGCTCGAGCATCACCCTGACCAGCCTCGGCGCATTGGGCGGAATCGTCAGCACCCCGGTGCTGAACCTGCCGGAAGTGGCGATCGTCGGCGTCAACAAAATCGTCGAACGCCCGATGGTGGTCAAAGGCCAGATCGTGATTCGCAAGATGATGAACCTCTCCAGCTCCTTCGATCACCGTGTGGTCGATGGCATGGACGCGGCGCAATTCATCCAGGCCGTTCGTGGCTTGCTCGAACAACCCGCTACCTTGTTTGTGGAGTAAGGCATGCAGATTTTGAACACCACGCTGCTGATCATCGGCGGCGGTCCTGGCGGTTATGTGACGGCGATTCGTGCCGGTCAGTTGGGCATCTCGACCATTCTGGTGGAAGGCGAATCGCTGGGCGGAACGTGCCTGAACATCGGCTGCATTCCGTCGAAAGCGTTGATCCACGTTGCCGAGCAGTTCCACCAGACGCAACACCACAGCAAACATTCTGCGTTGGGCATCAGCGTCTCGGCGCCGACCCTCGATATCAGCAAAAGCGTCGAGTGGAAGGACGGCATCGTCGATCGCCTGACCACGGGTGTTGCGGCGCTGCTGAAGAAAAACAAAGTTCAGGTTATTCAAGGATTTGCGACAGTCATTGACGGTAAAACCGTAGAAGTTGGCGACACGCGCATTCAATGCGAACACCTGGTGCTGGCCACCGGTTCGAAAAGCGTGAACCTGCCGATGCTGCCGATTGGCGGGCCGATCATCTCCTCTACCGAAGCCCTGGCGCCGACGTCGGTGCCGAAACGGCTGGTCGTGGTCGGTGGCGGCTACATCGGTCTGGAGCTGGGGATTGCCTATCGCAAGCTCGGTGCCGACGTCAGCGTGGTCGAGGCGCAGGATCGAATCCTGCCAGCCTACGACGCCGAACTGACCCAGCCTGTTCACGATGAACTGAAAAGACTCGGTGTGAAGCTTTACTTGAAGCATAGCGTCCAAGGCTTTGATTCTAATAGCAATACATTGCAGGTTATCGACCCGAACGGCGACTCCCTTAACCTGGAAACCGATCAGGTTCTGGTGGCTGTGGGCCGTAAACCGAACACTCAGGGCTGGAATCTCGAAGCACTGAATCTGGACATGAACGGCTCGGCGATCAAGATCGACAACCGTTGCCAGACCAGCATGCGCCACGTCTACGCCATCGGCGACCTGAGCGGCGAACCGATGCTTGCGCACCGGGCCATGGCTCAGGGCGAGATGGTCGCCGAGTTGATCAGCGGTAAAACCCGCGAATTCAACCCTACCGCTATCGCGGCCGTGTGCTTCACCGACCCGGAACTGGTAGTGGTCGGCAAGACCCCGGACGACGTCAAGGCGGCGGGTCTGGACTGCATCGTTTCGAGCTTCCCGTTCGCCGCCAATGGCCGGGCGATGACGCTGGAATCGAAAAGCGGCTTCGTGCGGGTCGTCGCTCGCCGGGACAATCATGTGATTGTCGGTTGGCAGGCGGTCGGTGTAGGTGTTTCGGAGTTGTCGACCGCGTTTGGCCAGAGCCTGGAAATGGGTGCGCGGCTGGAAGACATTGCCGGCACCATCCATGCCCATCCGACGCTTGGTGAAGCGGTTCAGGAAGCGGCTTTGCGTGCTTTGGGGCATGCACTGCATATGTGATTCCGGGAGATTGATGGCGATAGTGGCGGCCCCCTTCGCGAGCAAGCCCGCTCCCACACTGGATCTGCGGTGTTTACAGGCTCCAGGGCAAACAGAGATCGAATGTGGGAGCGGGCTTGCTCGCGAATTCTCAAGGGCGACAGCATTTATATGCCAATCACCCGATAGTCCGGGCTGCGAAATGGGCCCGGAATGAAGTATTGTTGTCCCCATCCAAAAAACGTCAGAAGCCTTGAACCGTTTCGGCGGTTGTTAAGTGATAGAGGGTGTCATGGGTAACGAAAGCATCAATTGGGACAAGCTGGGTTTTGATTACATCAAGACAGACAAGCGCTATCTGTCGCACTGGCGTAATGGCGAGTGGGACAAAGGCACCCTGACCGAAGACAATGTGCTGCACATCAGCGAAGGCTCCACTGCCCTTCACTATGGCCAGCAGTGCTTCGAAGGCCTGAAGGCCTATCGTTGCAAGGACGGCTCGATCAACCTGTTCCGCCCGGACCAGAACGCTGCACGCATGCAACGCAGCTGCGCACGCCTGCTGATGCCACAGGTGTCCACCGAGCAGTTCATCGAAGCCTGCAAGGACGTGGTCCGTGCCAACGAGCGTTTCATCCCGCCTTACGGCACCGGCGGCGCGCTGTACCTGCGCCCGTTCGTGATCGGCGTGGGTGACAACATCGGCGTGCGTACCGCACCGGAATTCATCTTCTCGATCTTCTGCATCCCGGTCGGCGCTTACTTCAAGGGTGGCCTGACCCCGCACAACTTCCTGATCTCCAGCTACGACCGTGCCGCCCCACAAGGCACCGGGGCGGCCAAGGTCGGTGGCAACTACGCCGCCAGCCTGATGCCCGGCTCCCAAGCCAAGAAAGCGCATTTCGCCGACTGCATCTACCTGGACCCGATGACCCACACCAAAATCGAGGAAGTCGGCTCGGCCAACTTCTTCGGGATCACCCACGACAACAAGTTCGTGACCCCGAACTCGCCGTCGGTACTGCCGGGCATCACCCGTCTGTCGTTGATCGAACTGGCCAAGACGCGTCTGGGCCTGGAAGTGGTTGAAGGTGACGTGTTCATCGACAAGCTGTCCGATTTCAAGGAAGCCGGCGCTTGCGGCACGGCTGCCGTGATCACCCCGATCGGCGGCATCAGCTACAACGACCACCTGCATGTGTTCCACAGCGAAACCGAAGTCGGCCCGGTTACCCAGAAGCTCTACAAAGAGCTGACGGGCGTACAGACTGGCGAGATCGAAGCGCCAGCAGGCTGGATCGTCAAGGTTTGATCCAGCGCTTCAGGCACTAAAAAAGCCCACCCCTCGCGAATGCGTCGGGTGGGCTTTTTTTGGCCGGTCGTTTTTCAGCACCGGACATTTGCAGGCGAATCACCTTGCGATCCACCCCCTACCTGACCGGCATCCTTTTCAAGCCGGGCAAACAACCATTCAACAAATACCCGTGTCTGCGCCGTCACATCCGGCACAACACCGTAGAAATAACGCGGCAATGGCATTCGCAACTCGGGCAACGGGCAAATCAGGCGACCGCTCGAAAGGTGGGTGCCCAGCAAAGAGGTCGGGCACAAGGCAATGCCCTGTCCATCCACGGCGGCCTCAAGCACCAGGTGCATGTGATCAAACTGCCGGGTGACCTGAGTGGCTGACTGGTTTTGACCAAAGTGCAGGGCCCAATTGTGCCAGTCTTCGCGACGCGCCTTAGCGGTCAGTAACGTGTGCCGGCCCAGGGACGTGAGGTCTTCAAGGGCCAGGCGCTGGATTAGCGACGGTGCCGCGACCAGCATCAGTTCGTCTTCGAAGAGGGCTCGCGCCTCAATCGCCGGAGCCCAATCGTCACGACCACGGCGTATGACAATGTCAAACCCGTCGCGTGCATGATCCGGGGCCTGGGTCTGGGTAATCACCTGCGGCTTGATGTCCGGGTGCTGCGCAATGAAATCCTCCAGCCTGGGCATCAGCCAGAGCATGGCAAAGGAGGGACGGACATTGATCTTTACGGTCGGCAGTGAGGCATGTTGCTTGAGCGCAGCGGCGGCGTTGGCGATCTGCGCCAGCCCGGCACGGACTTGCTCATAAAAGCGCTGACCGGCCGGTGTCAGCGCCGATTGACGGACACGCCGTTCGAACAGCAGCACCCCCAAGTGTTCCTCAAGCAATTTGACATGTCGGCTGACGGCACTGTGACTGACATGCAGCTCCTCGGCCGCCAGGCTGAAACTCTGATGACGAGCCGCAACGGCGAAGGCGCGAACAGCATTAAGCGGCGGTAGTTGATTAGTCATGCGTCTAATTTAGTCACCTATGCGCTGCATTTAAAGTGTTTGTCACGCCCACGTCGTCGCGCCAATCTGCCAGCACCACCTGACGGAGCAAGACATGAACAGCTACGGACTCTTTCTACTGTTTGCTGCCCTGGCCATTTTGAGCCCGGGGCCTGGCGTGGTGCTGACCCTTTCCAACGCGGTGCGCCACGGATGGACAGGGGCGGTGCCGGGCATTCTGGGGATCGCGTCGGGGGCGTTTGTCGTCGCCACCATCAGCGCCACCAGTGTCGGCCTGATCCTCAGCACCTCCGCCAACGCCTTTACCGCATTGAAATACGCAGGGGCCGCCTATTTGTTGTACCTGGGTTACAAAAACTGGCGCTCGGATCGTTTCAGCACGCTGCTTGAAACGCGCCCCTCAAGTCCGGGCTATCGCTTCCTTGAAGCGGCTTCCATCCAGTTCTTGAACCCCAAAGCTGTGTTTTTCTTTCTGGCGGTGTTCCCGCAATTCATCGACACCTCGGCGCAATTCTCCACCCAGTTCTTCAAGCTCGTTGCCTCCTATGCCGTACTGGTTGTCCTGGTGCATGGCAGCTATGCCTTGCTCGCCAATGCCGCCAAAGGCTGGTTATCGAGCCCGAAAGGTTCCTGGCTGGCGGCGAAAGTCTCGGGCGTGACCTTCGCCGGTTTCGGTGTGCTGATGGCCTCGACCAGTCGCTAAGGCGCAGAACTGGCGATCGCGCGGCGCTTGCTCTCGGTGGACGCGGGCTGTGCTGTCGTGACCTGCACCGGCAGTTCAACGGCAAACCGGCTGCTGAGTTCCTTTCGCCCCGTTGCCGTTAACGCCAGCGCGCGGCTGTCCAGGTCTTGAGTCACCCATTGGCGCTTGATCGCCGTTTGCAGCAACGCCGCCCCCAACGAACCGCCCAGATGCGGCCGGCGCATGCTCCAGTCCAGGCAGGGGCAGGCGAAGCGGCGGCGCAACGTGTACAGGTCCTTGACCTCGATCCCCAATCCTTCGAATAACTGCTCGCCACTGTCGCTCAGCCGATAGGTCTGCTCGTCGGTTTCCAGCAACCAGCCTTTTTCCAGCAGCCGGTCATGCAGTAACACGGCCAGTGTGCCGGCCATATGGTCATAGCACGTACGGGCAAATTGCAGACGGTCTGGCGTGCGCGAGTTGAAGGTCGGCGCCGTGTTCTGGCCGATCACCATCAATGCTTCCAGTGCCTGGGCTACGCGCTTGTCCGCCAGGCTGTAATAGCGATGGCGGCCCTGGACATGCAGGCGCAACAGCGCCAGTTCCTTGAGTTTGGCCAGGTGCGCGCTGGCGGTGGAAGCGCTGACCTCGGCAATCGCCGCCAGCTCGGTACTGGTGCGAGCGTGGCCGTCCATCAATGAGCAGAGGATTCTGGTCCGGGCCGGTTCCGCAATCGCTGCGGCCACTTGAGAAACGCCGATGTCGTGTTGTTCTACGTTCATATTTCGTTCCCGGACGAATCAAGGGCCTTTCGGACTGGAGATAGTAGCAACACTTTTTCAATCACGATCAAGGCTGCAACCCATGGACCCGATCATCGCTGCGACTCATGACGACCCTTATCCTTATTACGCGCAATTGCGCGCTCAAGGCGGGCTGGTTTTCCACGAAGGATTGAAACTTTGGGTAGCCTGCAGCGCCGAGGTTGTCGCTGCAGTGCTCGCGCATGCCGACTGCCATGTGCGGCCGGCTCATGAGCCCGTGCCCAAGGTGATTGCCCGCGGTGTGGCCGGTAAAGTCTTCAGTCAGTTGATGCGGATGAATGAAGGCGAACGCCAGCGTTGCCCGAGGTCGGCCATTGAGCCAGGGCTGGCGATGATCGACAGGGATGAGATCACTGCGCTGGTCAGCGCGCGATTGATCAGCCCGCACATTGATGGACTGCACAAGGCGATGTTCCGTGGCCCGACTTGCGTGGTGGCGGCGCTGCTGGGGTTCACGCCTGCACAGGGCCGGGTCGTCAGTGAGCTGACCGCGGATTTTGTCGCATGCCTGTCGCCCCTCAGCGATCAGACGCAACTGGACGCAGCCCATCTGGCGGCGGAACAGTTGAGCGGCTATTTCATTGAGTTACTGGATGATCCGGACAATCAAAGCACCCTGCTCGCCGGTATTCGCCAGCGGTTTGGGGGGACATCCTCCGACAGCGATGCAATGATCGCCAATCTCATCGGCCTGCTCTCCCAGACCTATGAAGCCACCGCCGGCCTGATCGGTAACGCGTTGTCGGCGTTGATTCGAAACCCGCAGTGGCTGAACGATTCGATCAACATTGACGACTTGGTGGCCGAAGCCCAGCGTTTCGATCCATCGGTGCAAAACACCCGCCGGTTCGTCGCCGCACCCTGTGAAATCGATGGTGTGAGCCTGCAGCCCGGCGATGTGATTCTGGTGCTGCTGGCCTCGGCCAATCGTGACCCGCAACTCAATGACCAGCCTGACACGTTCCTGTTCGAACGTGCGCAGCGGCGCAGTTTCACCTTTGGTGCAGGGCGTCATCAATGCCCGGGCCAGACGCTCGCCATGAACATCGCCAGCGCCACGTTGACGCAGATTCTGGCGTTGAGACCCGCACTGGACCGATTGACCTGGCACTACCGCCCTTCCCTCAACGGCCGGATTCCGCAGTTCTCATAAAGGGCACGCTATTAGTTACATGGCGTTAAAGGTGAAATGACTGGCCATGCGTTTATCACGGAGGACTTTCTCCATAGAGTCAGGGTGATATCAGTCAGCGAGGCGCCATCGATGCAAACCCAACTGGACAAGTCCCTGAGTGCTTTTGCGCGAGCAGACCTCCTGCAAGGCCCAACGCCCATTCAGCGCGCCGAGCGTCTCGAACAGCTATTGGGCCTGCAACCCCGGAGTATCCGCCTGTATCTCAAGCGCGACGATCACATGTTGCTGGGCGGTGGCGGAAACAAACTGCGCAAACTCGAATTCCACATCGGTGCAGCGCAAAAGGCCGGCATCGATACGATCATTACCGTGGGCGGCGTTCAGTCCAACCATGCGCGTCTGACCGCGGCGGTCTGCGCGCGTCTGGGCATCGACTGCGAATTGATCCTCACCCGCTCGGTCCCCAAATCCGAGGTGGATTACGAACTCAACGGTAACGTGCTGCTGGACCAGTTGTTTGGTGCACAGCTGCAAGTGCTTGCCGCAGGCACCGACTCACTCACCCTGGCCGAGAATCGGGCGGCGCAACTACGGGAATCGGGACGCAAGGTGCTGGTGATTTCCATGGGTGGCTCAACCCCTCTGGGCGCTCTCGGCTACGCGCGATGCGCGGCGGAAATCGCAGAGCAGGAGACGGCGCTCGGTCTCACCTTCCACCAGGTCGTGGTGCCCAACGGCAGCGCCGGCACCCACGCCGGGCTCGCGACCGGCTTCCAGTTGCTGGGCCGAGGCACATCGGTCGTCAAGTCTTACTCGGTATTATCGGATCGCGATTCGTCCGCGACCCGAACCCTGAAACTGACCCAGGACACCCTGGCTTTACTGGGCAGAAATGCCCTCGTACGGCCCGAGGACATCGTGATTGACGGCAGTCAGTTAGGCGAGGGTTACGGCCTGCCGACCCAGGCCATGCAAGACGCCGTGCGCCTGATGGCGCGCGCAGAAGGTCTGCTGATCGACCCGGTGTACTCCGGCAAAGCGTTTGCGGGCCTGTTGGCTGATCTGAGGCAAGGTCGTTTCCGTGACGGTGACAACGTGTTGTTCGTGATGACAGGCGGGACGCCGGGGCTGTATGCCTATCGAGAGACGTTTCAGGGTTAGCGCATGCCAGGTTGACGGCGTTATCGTTTATCACCAGCAAGCCGGCTCCTGCAGCGTTCTGTGCTGTAGGAGCCGGCTTGCTGGCGATGGCGCCCTGTCAAACGACGCATTCGTCCGCCGATGCGGCAATCAATCATCCCGCGTCAACACTTCCAGCAATTCAATCTCGAATATCAGGTTCGAATGTGGCGTGATCTTGCCCATGGTGCGCTCGCCATAGGCCAGGTGCGCCGGCACCAGCAACTTGCGCTTACCGCCGACCTGCATGCCCATGATGCCCTGGTCCCACCCCTTGATGACCCTCCCTGTACCGATCACACACTGGAAAGGCTTGCCTCGGCTGTAGGAGGAATCGAATTCGGTACCGTCTTCCAGCCAGCCGCGATACTGGGTGGTGATCAGTGCACCTTTGACGGCGGCTTTGCCGTCGCCCGGCTCGATGTCGATGATTTGCAGTTCGTCGTTCATGTTTCTACTCGTTTACGGTCGCCCGGGTCCGGGGCGCGGACGGAGGTTTTCGCAGAATTCGGCGCCGAAGGCAATCCATGGAACCGAAGCCCCTGACGCCTGCTCACATGAGTATCGACCTCGTGCTCAGTAAAGGATGCTCTGATGACCGACCCACGATCATTGCGCAGTTTCATCCCGCCTTACATTCTCAACCGAATCATCGCCCACGGGTCCGAGCATCAACGCGCCAGCGCGCTGGTCACGCTGACCCACGTGCGCACGCTTCGGCACACCCCGGGCTCACCCGCGCCTTCTGCCGCGGCGGCGATCCTGCCCACTTCGGTTCAACCCGGCCAGGTCCGGCGCAGCATTCATGATGCACAAGGCAAAATGCTTCTGCCGGGAATGCCTGCGCGCCTGGAAGGCCAGCCAGCAACGGGCGACCCCGCGGTTGATGAGGCGTACGATGCAATGGGCGCCAGTCATGATTTTTTCTGGAAGGTGCTGGGTCGCGACTCCATCGACAATCGGGGTTTTGCGCTGATTGGCAGTGTGCATTACGGCCAGGATTACGAAAACGCATTCTGGAACGGCGCGCAAATGGTCTTCGGGGATGGCGACGGCGAGATCTTCGAGCGTTTCACCCGCTCGCTGGATGTGATCGGGCACGAGCTGACTCATGGTGTGATCGAAAGCGAAGCTGGCCTGGTCTACGCCGGCCAGTCCGGGGCATTGAATGAGTCGGTATCGGATGTTTTCGGGGTGCTGATCAAGCAACGCGTGCTGGGTCAGACGGCCGCGGTGGCGGACTGGCTGATCGGCGCCGACCTGCTGACGCCTCGCATCAAGGGCGTCGGTTTGCGTTCGATGGCTCATCCAGGCACGGCTTACGACGATCCGTTGCTCGGCAAGGACCCGCAACCGGACCATATGCGCAAGTTTGTCATCACCCAGGAAGACAATGGCGGCGTGCACATCAATTCCGGCATTCCCAACCGGGCGTTTTTTCTGGTGGCGCAAGCCCTGGGCGGCTTTGCCTGGGACAAGGCCGGGCGCATCTGGTACGACACGTTGTGCGACAAACGTTTGGGCGGCGATGCGACATTCGAGCAATTCGCGCAACTGACCGTTGCCCACGCTCGCAACCGTTTCGGCACCGACGAAGCCCGAGCGGTAGAGCACGGATGGGCCGAAGTGGGTGTCAAACCGAGTCAGGAGGGTTCATGAAAAAGCTGCCAGCATTGGGCGATGAAGCTGTTGTCAGTCTTTCCCGTCAGGGCGGTTTCGCGATGCTCCACGCGCTGACCCGCCCCCGTGAAATCGAATTCGCGCAATGTGATCCCGATCAGCGCACGCGTATTTGCACGTTGCTGGAGGGTTGTCTGCCCCTGACCCGCGAATCTTCCGGCCAGGGCGATCAGCGTTTCTATCAAATCGAAGTGCGCTACCGCCTCAATGAACAGGACGACCGGCTGGTGCTGAAAGTGCCCGAGGACAAAGCGCCGGGAGAATTGGTGCATTTGTGGGACAAAGGAGAAGTTCTTTAAGGCTACAAGTGCCATAAGGCAGGCGTGTGAACTACCATACGCACACTTTCCGTAATGATGGCTCGCCATGATGGCAACCCTTGAATGAACTTCGTCTGGACCAGCGCAGCCCTCGGCACCCTGGTGCTTGCCCTGATCATCGTGCTGATCTGCCGCGAGCGTTTGCTGCGCAAGCAGCTGGCCGAACATCGGGCGCTGATTGCCAGTCTGTCGGATCGGCAGACTATCCATCAGGACAGCGACGCTGAACGCTTCAAGCGCAGCCAGTACTTCGCCCGTATCGGCACCTGGGACTGGGATGTCGACACTGACCGGCTCTACTGGTCGGACGCGATCTACGGCATGTTCGGCTTCAAGGTCGGCGAAGTAACGCCCTCCTACGCCTTGTTTTGCGCCTGCGTGCACCCGGACGACCGGATCAAGGTGCGGGCCGGTGAGCTGCGCTGCCTGGAAACCGGTGAAAACCATGACGAGGAATACCGGGTCATCTGGCCTGACGGCACCATCCGCTGGTTGCGCGAGACCGGCAATGTCGTTAAAAACGACCACGATCAAACGATCAAGATGATGGGCGTGGTCCGCGACATCACCGAAGAAAAAGCCTCCGCCAGCTACTTGCAGCACTTGGCTCATTTCGACCCGTTGACTGGCCTGCCCAATCGTCTGGTGCTCGAAGAACGCCTGTCCAAGGCGCTGGAGCAGGCCCGAATCACTGCTACCCGAGTGGCACTGGTGTTCGTCGACCTCAACGGTTTCAAGGCCATCAACGACCATTACGGCCATGCCGCCGGTGACCGCGTCCTTGTCACCACCGCCACACGCCTGAAAAAGATCCTGCGCTCAACCGACACCGTCGCCCGCATCGGCGGCGACGAATTCGTGATCATCCTCCAGGGCCTGCCTCAAGGCAGCAGTCTGCAAGACGAAGCCCGCAGCATCTGCCAGAAAATCTTCGTCGAACTCTCACCCCCCGTGACCATCGGCACCGACCAACGCCACATCGGCACCAGCCTGGGCGTCGCGGTGTTCCCGGACCATGCGCCGAGCATGGACCGCTTGATTCATATTGCCGACCTGGCGATGTATGAGGCCAAGCGCAGCGGGAATAATCAGTATCGGTTGGGTGAGCAGACGTTGAGTCATAGTCGGGTTGAGTGACCCCTTAATGGTGGCACTGGCGGCCTAACGCTCCACCGGCGTGATATCCATGATCGTACCGTTGGTGATCATCACCATCATGTACTTGCCATTGATCTGCACCCACTGCGCCTGTTCCTTCGGTGCTCTCAGGCCCTTCGCCTTCCAGTTGCCGATGGCCTTCTCGCTGCGCTGGTAAACATCCGGGGCACGGTCGCCGACCACCAGTTCGCGGGTGTTGTTGACACCGGGCTGGACGGTTTTTTGGGGTTCATCGGCTTGAACCATCGGGCTGATACCGGCGATGCCTGCGACGAGGGCGAGGCTGGCGATAAGGGTCTTGCTGTTCATGAGTGAATCTCCAGTAATGTCGTGGTAACTGAAGTCCGACTGCGGGTGAAAAAAAACATTCCTTTTTGTTGCGTGCGAAGTACGCAACGACGCGCCATTCATACAATCATTGCCAACCGGGCTGACGCCTGCCATCGCAGCCTTTATCCTTGTGCCCCCCGCCGTACCGAGTTCTGGAGTTTTCCCCATGCCCCATGAAGGCAACCTGTTGCAAGCCGCTGTCGTGTTTCTGTTCGCGGCGGTGCTCACCGTTCCTTTGGCCAAGCGCCTGCAACTGGGGGCGGTGCTGGGCTATCTGTTTGCCGGCGTGATTATCGGGCCGTCGGTGCTGGGCCTGATCGGCAACCCGCAAAGCGTCAGCCATATTTCCGAACTCGGCGTGGTGTTGCTGCTGTTCATCATTGGTCTTGAGCTGTCGCCACGGCGCTTGTGGGTGATGCGTAAATCGGTGTTTGGCGTCGGCCTGGCGCAGGTGCTGCTGACCGGTTCGGTGATTGGCGTGGTGGCGCTGTTCGTGTTTGGACAATCGCTGAACAGCGCGATCGTACTCGGCCTGGGCCTGGCCTTGTCGTCCACTGCGTTTGGCTTGCAAAGTCTGGCTGAGCGCAAAGAGCTGACCAGTCCTCATGGGCGCCTGGCTTTTGCCATTCTGTTGTTCCAGGACATCGCCGCGATCCCGCTGATCGCCATGGTGCCACTGCTGGCGGGCGGCGATCACACCAGCAGCGCGGCCGAAGATTTGAACCACGGCTTGCGGGTATTGGGCAGCATTGCGGTGGTGGTCATTGGCGGTCGCTATCTGCTGCGACCGGTGTTCCGCGTGGTGGCCAGGACCGGTTTGCCGGAAGTCTCCACCGCCACCGCGTTGCTGGTGGTAATCGGCACGGCGTGGCTGATGGATCTGGTGGGCGTTTCGATGGCGTTGGGCGCGTTCCTCGCCGGTTTGCTGCTGGCGGACTCCGAGTATCGCCACGAGCTGGAAGCACAGATCGAACCCTTCAAGGGTTTGCTGCTGGGACTGTTTTTCATCAGCGTCGGCATGGGCGCGAACCTGAGTTTGCTGCTCAGCGCGCCGATCACGGTGCTGGGGCTGACGCTGCTGCTGATCGCCATCAAGCTGCCGCTGCTGTTTGTGGTGGGCCGACTGGCTGGTGGCCTGGGCAAGGTCAGTGCGATTCGCCTCGGCATCGTGCTCGCTGCCGGTGGTGAATTCGCGTTCGTGGTGTTCAAGATCGGCCGGGATCAGGGCTTGTTCGAGCCACGCCTGTATGACCTGCTGGTACTGACGATCACGCTGTCCATGGCCGTGACGCCGCTGTTGTTGCTGATCTGCGCACGACTGGTCAGCCCGAAGGTGCAGCCGGTGGTGGTGCCGGAGAAATTCCGCGAGATCGACACCGACAGCCCCCGCGTAGTGATCGCCGGCATGGGCCGGATGGGGCAGATCGTCGCCCGTATCCTGCGCGCGCAAAACATCAAGTTCGTGGCCCTCGACACCTCGGTGGAAACCATCGAACTGTCGCGCAGCTTCGGCGGCGTGCCGGTGTTCTACGGTGACCCGATGCGCCCGGAAATCCTCAGCGCGGCCAAGGTCGAGCAGGCGGAATATTTCATCATCGCCACCGATGACCCGGACACCAACATCAAGACCGCCGAGGTGGTGCACAGGCTGTATCCGCACATCAAGATCATCGCCCGCGCCCGTAACCGCCAGCATGTGCACCGGTTGGTAGACCTGGGGGCGGAAGCGATTCGGGAAACCTATTATTCGAGTCTGGAAATGAGCCGGCGCACATTGGTAGGACTGGGGCTGACCCAGGCCCAGGCCGATGCGCGGATCAAGCGCTTCAAGCATCACGATGAACAGGTGCTGGAAGCACAGCACGCGGTGTATGACGATGCGGCGAAGGTGTTGCAGACCGCGCAGGAAGCCAGGGCGGAACTGGCGAAGCTGTTTGAGTCGGATCAGCTGGAAGAAGAATCCAGCAAGAGTTGAGGTGAATGTGAGGGCCTCTTCGCGAGCAAGCCCGCTCCCACAGTTGACCGAGTGAGCATGCCAGACGCTGTCTAATGTGGGAGCGGGCTTGCTCGCGAAGAACGATAACGCGGTGTATCTGAATAAATAACGACTTCAAGGAATCCACAATGGCCGCTGACCAACCCGCCCCTGCCCTCAAGGAAATCTTCAACGCCGAGCGCCTCCAGCACATCGCCACCGAGATGACCGCGGTCTACCCCGAGTTCAACGCCAGGTCCTTCCTGAAAATGGCCAACGACGGGCTTGCCGAGTTGTCGATCATGCAGCGCATGGCCCGGGTCAGCGAGTGCCTGCACGCGGTCCTGCCGTTGAGTTATGAAGCGTCGCTCGAGGTTCTGCGCGCCCTCGCCCCGCGCCTGAACAGCGGCTTCGTCAGCATCTCGCTGCCCCATTACGTCGCGACCTATGGCGGCCACGCGTTCGAACACTCCATGGATGCGCTCAAATACTTCACCACCTTCGGCTCAGCTGAATTCGCGATCCGCTATTTCCTGCGCAGCGACTTCGAGCGCGCGCTGGCGGTGATGCACGAGTGGTCGCTGGACGAAAACGAACACGTACGGCGTCTGGCCAGCGAAGGCTGCCGCCCGCGTCTGCCGTGGTCATTTCGACTGGAGCAGATCCAGGCAGACCCGACCCTCGCCGCCGCCATTCTCGACAACCTCAAGGCCGACGACAGCCTCTATGTGCGCAAGTCGGTGGCCAACCACTTGAACGACATCACCAAGGACCATCCCGAATGGGTGCTGGACCTGATCGAAGGCTGGTCGCTGGACAACAGGCACACCGCGTGGATCGCCAGGCACGCCCTTCGCAGCCTGATCAAACAGGGCAACCCGCGAGCACTGGCGATCATTGGCGCGGGTGGCAAGCCCGAGGTCGAGATCATGGACGTGAAAGTCGAACCGGCGGTGATTGCGCTGGGCGAGAAAATCACCTTGTCCTTTACCGTTAAATCCACGGTCGAGAACAGCCAGCGACTGGTGATCGATTACGCCATCGATTACGTCAAGGCCAACGGCAGCACTTCTGCGAAGGTCTTCAAGCTCAAGGCGCTGACATTGCCCGGCAAAGCGTACGAACTCATCGCCCGAGGTCAGCACATCAAGGAACTCACGACTCGCAAGCATTACGCCGGCAAACATGCAGTGCACGTAATGGTGAACGGCGAACGGCTGGCCAGCACTGCCTTCGAAATCCTCCCCTGAAACGCGGCCCCCTGTAGGAGCCGGCTTGCTGGCGATAGCGTTCTGAGAATTGATGCTGGATTCAAGGGCCCATCGCCAGCAAGCCGGCTCCTACAAGGGGTTCTGGCCCAGCAGTAAAGATTGCTCGCGCTCACACAATTCCACCACGTAATCCCACAACACCCGCAGCCGCACGGATTTGTGCAGCTCGCGACGGGTGCTGATCCAGTAGCTGCGCTGGATGCTTTCATCCGGCAACAACGGCACCAGCTCTGGATCGGCACTGGCCATGTAGCACGGCAACACCGCGATCCCCAGGCCCGAGCGCGCCGCCTGTTGCTGGGCGATCACGCTGGTGCTGTGGAAGACCACCTGCGGGTTGCGACAGAAGCTGTTGAGGAACATCAGTTCCTGGCTGAACAGCAAATCGTCGACATAACCGATCCAGGCATGCCGACCGAGGTCTTCGCGGCTGCGCAGCGGTGGCGACCTGTCGAGATAAGCCTGGCTGGCATACAGCGCCAGGCGATAGTCGGTGAGCTTGCGCGTGACCAGCATGTCGGCGGACGGGCGCTCCAGATGAATGCTGATCTCGGCTTCGCGGTTGAGAATGCTGACAAACCGTGGCACCGCCACCAGTTCCACTTCCAGCCCCGGGTAGCGTTCGAACAGCCCGTTCATGCGGCTGGCGAGGAACATGATGCCCAGCCCTTCCGTTACGCCGACGCGAATCTTGCCCAGCGGCGCCGTCGACTGGGTGATCTCTTCCTGAGCCAACAGCGCCACGTTTTCCATCGCCTCGGCGTGTTTGAGCAACGCTTCGCCGGCCGGGGTCATCTCGTAGCCCTGGGCGTGCTGGACGAACAGCGCCGTGCCGAGGCTCTTTTCGATGGCCTCGATGTGCCGGGCCACTGTCGCGTGGGTGGTGTTCAAACGGCGGGCAGCAGTGAGCAAACGCCCGCTGCGCTGCAATTCGAGAAAAAACCGCAGGTCATTCCAGTCGAACATGAACCGTCCTCAGGGCTACGCTGTTTAAAAACGCACAGCGGCTGCGCAAAAACTAACATTCTTTTGACGAAAGCTAACAACTAGGATGACCCACAACAAGAACAACAATACGAGGTCAGGGATGCAGACTTCCCTTGATGAATACGACTACATCGTGGTCGGGGCCGGACCGGCCGGTTGTTTGCTGGCCAATCGGTTATCGGCCAACCCGCAACACCGGGTACTGCTGCTTGAAGCCGGCGGCCGCGATAACTACGCATGGATTCACATCCCCGTGGGTTACCTGTTCTGCATCGGCAACCCGCGCACCGACTGGTGCTTCAAGACCGAGGCGCAACCCGGCCTGCAAGGTCGCGCCCTGAGTTACCCACGCGGCAAGGTGCTCGGCGGCTGTTCCTCGATCAACGGCATGATCTACATGCGCGGCCAGGCCCGCGACTACGATGGCTGGGCCGCTGAGGGCAATCCCGGCTGGAGCTGGAACGACGTCCTGCCGCTGTTCAAGAAAAGCGAAAATCACTTTGCCGGCGACTCGGCGTTTCACGGTGCCGCCGGCGAATGGCGGATCGAGCGCCAGCGTCTTTCATGGCCGATTCTCGATGCTTTCCGCAGCGCCGCCGAACAACGCGGCATCGCCAGCATCGACGACTTCAACCAGGGCGACAACGAAGGTTGCGGCTACTTTCAGGTCAACCAGAAGGCCGGGATTCGCTGGAATGCGGCCAAGGCGTTTCTCAAACCGGTCCGCCATCGGGCCAATCTCACCGTGCTGACGGACGTCGAAGTAGACCGCGTGCTGCTGGAAAACGGTCGCGCCTCGGCGGTCAGCACGCGCTGGCAAGGCCAGGCGAAAACCTTCAAGGCGCGCAAGGAAATCATCCTCTGCGCTGGCGCCGTCGGTTCGCCGACCATCCTGCAACGCTCCGGCATCGGCCCTCGCCCGCTCCTGGAAAAGCTGGGGATCGGCGTGGTCCATGAGCTGGCCGGCGTGGGCGGCAATCTGCAGGATCACCTGCAACTGCGGCTGATCTACAAACTGGAAAACGCCCGGACCCTGAACCAGATCGCCGGCAGCGTCTGGGGCAAGATGGGCATGGGTTTGCGTTACCTCTACGACCGCAGCGGACCGCTGTCGATGGCGCCGAGTCAGCTCGGTGCGTTTGCCCGGTCGGGGCCGGAACAGACCTCCGCGAACCTCGAATACCACGTGCAACCCTTGTCGCTGGAACGTTTCGGCGAGCCCTTGCACGCCTTCCCCGCCTTCACCACGTCGGTCTGCGATTTGCGCCCGCAAAGCCGTGGCCGAATCGACATTCGTTCGACCGATCCGCAGGAAGCTCCGCTGATTCAACCCAATTATTTGAGCCACCCGGAAGACTTGCGCGTCGCGGCCGACGCCATACGCCTGACCCGGCGCATCGTTTCCGCCCCCGCCCTGCAAGCATTCAAACCGGTGGAATACCTGCCCGGTGACAGCCTGCAGAGCGAAGAAGAACTGCACGAAGCCGCCGCCCGCATCGGCACGACGATTTTCCATCCGGTCGGCACCTGCCGCATGGGCAACGACGCCGACGCGGTGGTCGATGCGCAGCTCAAAGTCCATGGCATCGCCGGCCTGCGCATCGCCGATGCGTCGATCATGCCGCGCATCACCTCGGGCAACACCTGTTCGCCTACGCTGATGATTGCCGAGAAAGCGGCGCAACTCATCCTCAATTCCCCCTCAAGGAGCCTGACACCGCCAATGGAACTGGCGACAAATACCTGAATTCACAATCCGGACATTGTAGGAGCCGGCTTGCTGGCGATAGCGACCGATCAGCCAGCATCAGAGTCGCCAGACACGCCGACATCGTCAGCAAGTCGGCTCCTGCAACAAGGGTTACACCCCGATGCATCGCAGTAGCGGCACCCGCCCACAAGGCAGGCGCCGGCAGTGGAACAACAAAAACAATCACTGTGAGGGATACCGATATGTCAGAACATGTACAGCCTCTGGAAATAGCACGCAGCGTCGACACGAGCAGCGATACCCGCAAAGTCATTTTCGCGTCGTCACTCGGGACGGTGTTCGAGTGGTATGACTTCTTCCTCTACGGCGCCCTCGCGGCGGTCATCAGTAAACAGTTTTTCGCCGGGGTCAACGACACCACCGCGTTCATCTTTGCGCTGATGGCGTTCGCCGCCGGTTTCATCGTGCGGCCCTTCGGTGCGCTGGTGTTCGGTCGCCTGGGGGACATGATCGGGCGTAAATATACCTTCCTCGCGACCATCGTTCTCATGGGTGTCGCGACGTTCTGCGTCGGGCTGCTGCCGACCTACGCAAGCATCGGCATTGCCGCGCCGATCATTCTGGTGGTGTTACGCATGCTTCAGGGCCTGGCCCTGGGCGGTGAATATGGCGGCGCTGCAACTTATGTCGCGGAACACGCGCCCATCGGCAAACGCGGTTTCCACACCAGCTGGATTCAATCCACTGCAACCCTCGGCTTGCTGCTGTCGTTACTCGTGGTGCTGGGTTGCCGTTATTTCACCGGGGACCAGTTCGAAGTCTGGGGCTGGCGGATTCCGTTTCTGTTTTCGATCGTGCTGCTGGGCATCTCGACCTGGATTCGCCTGAGCCTGCACGAATCACCCGCGTTCGTGAAAATGAAAGAGGAAGGCAAGCTCTGCAAGTCGCCGCTGCGAGATTCCTTCGGCAAATGGGAAAACCTCAAAGTCGTATTGATCGCCCTGTTCAGCATCAACGCCGGGCAAGCAGTGACGTTTTATGCGGCGCAGTTTTATGTGCTGTTCTTCCTCACCCAGTTCCTGAAAATGGACCCGGCACTGGCCAACAGCCTGTTGATCGTCAGCGTGATCATCGGCGCGCCGTTCTTCATTTTCTTCGGTTGGCTGTCGGATAAGGTCGGGCGCAAACCGGTGTTGATGATCGGTCTGTTGCTGGCTACCGCGCTGTATTTCCCGATCTTCAAGACCCTGGCTCATTACGCCAATCCGGCCATCGACCAGGCCAGCCGTCAGGCGCCGATCACCGTGCTGGCCGATCCGGCCACCTGCACGTTCCAGTTCGATCCGGTGGGCAAGGCGAAATTTGACAGCCCGTGCGACAAGGTCAAAACCTTCCTGGTGAAACAGGGCTTGCCTTACACCAGTGAAGCGGCCCCGGCTGGCAGCGGCGTGCAGGTCAGCGTCGGCGAGGTGAAAATCGATGGCTATGACGAAGCGGCGCTGCGTGGTGCGGTGACGCTGGCCGGGTATCCTTCACAGGCTGACACTCAGCTGATCAACAAGCCGATGATCGTGGCGTTGATCGTTGCACTGATCATCATTTCCGCCATGTGCTATGGCCCGCTGGCGGCACTGATGGTCGAACTGTTCCCGACGCGCATCCGCTATACATCGATGTCCCTGCCTTATCACATCGGGAATGGCTGGTTTGGCGGGTTTCTGCCGACGGTGTCGTTTGCGTTGGTGGTGTATACCGGGGACATTTTCTACGGGCTTTGGTACCCGGTGGTGATTACTGCGGTGAGCCTGGTGGTGGGGATGATCTGTTTGCGTGAGACCAAGAACGTGGATCTGGATACCAACTGAGGGCTGGTTGGTGGGCAAGCGATTGGGGGCATATCCATTATTTTGGTGATGGCGGCTGGCGATTTCGTCCTTACGGCGGGCCCCTTTCGAAAAGCCTGCGCGGCCCGGCGGAAAGTAACCAAAGCGCTCTTGCCCTTTCGTTCGGTGCCTTGCTAAGGCTCGGCATGCCACCGTACGTCAGGGGCGCAGGCGCTTGGTTACTTGGCGCTCTTCCAAGTAACCCACTGTAAAAGCGGAACCAATAGCTGCCGTTACCACAGCAACGGATATGTACACCATCAAAACCTACGGCGCCTGACACTCTGCCATCGCTAGCAAGCCTGCTCCTACAGGGGGTCCGCGAACATCCGCGAGATCAAACCGCTATCCGATTACTCAAGTGAACAGAATTACCGCAAACGCGAGCCGTTTTCGCTACTCTGACCCCACGCCCCCATCGCCCCGCCACTCACCCGACCGAGGCACCATGATCATTTCATCCGCATCCGACTACCGCGAGGCAGCCCGCCGCAAACTCCCTCGATTCCTGTTCGATTACATCGACGGCGGCGCTTATGCAGAGCACACCCTGAGGGCCAACAGCGCCGACCTGACAGGCATCAGCCTGCGCCAGCGCATCCTGAAAAACGTCGAAACCCTGAGCCTTGAAACCACCCTCTTCGACCAGCCCCTGGCAATGCCCATCATCCTCGCGCCGGTCGGCCTGACAGGCATGTTCGCCCGTCGCGGTGAAGTGCAGGCGGTCAAAGCCGCACAAAACAAAGGCATCCCCCTGTGCCTTTCAACGGTCTCGGTGTGCTCGATCGAGGAAGTGGCGACCCAAACCCGACAATCCATCTGGTTTCAGCTGTATGTGCTGAAAGACAGAGGCTTCATGAAAAATGCCCTGGAGCGAGCCAAGGCCGCCGGGGTGAAAAATCTGGTGTTCACCGTCGACATGCCTACGCCCGGCGCGCGCTACCGGGACGCACACTCGGGCATGTCCGGGCCTTTTGCGTCTTCGCGAAGAATCTTGCAGGCCATGACCAGACCCGACTGGGCCTTCAACGTCGGCCTCATGGGGCGACCGCACGACCTGGGCAACATCTCCAAGTACCTCGGCAAAGCCGTCACCCTCGAAGACTACATGGGCTGGCTGGCCAACAACTTCGACCCTTCGATCAGCTGGAGCGATCTGGAGTGGATTCGCGATTTCTGGCAAGGCCCGATGATCATCAAGGGCATCCTCGACCCTCAGGATGCGCGGGACGCGGTCAGCTTTGGCGCGGACGGCATTGTGGTGTCGAACCACGGCGGGCGACAACTGGACGGCGTGCTCTCCACCACCAAGGCACTCCCGCCGATCATGCAAGCGGTGGGCAATGACCTGACGGTGCTGGTCGACTCGGGAATCCGTTCGGGGCTCGATGTCGTGCGGATGCTGGCGCTGGGCGCGAAAGGCGTGTTGCTGGGGCGTTCCATGGCGTACGCGCTGGCCGCCGACGGTCAACGCGGGGTGGAAAACATGCTGGATATTTTCGCCAAAGAGATGCGCGTGGCGATGACGTTGACCGGGGTGACGTCGATTGCTCAGATCGATGAATCCACGCTGGTGCAGGCGGTTCGTGAGCTGAAAGCCTGATCGTAAAAACGCCCTGTCACTGCAGGGCGTTTTCCATCATTCGACGTTTTTCAGAATCTCGAACGTGACTTGATCGGGATAGAACGCCACGTAACCTTTGATCTGCTCTACCGACACCTTAGGGTTTTCATAGCTCCAGGCTGCATTGGCCCCCTCATGCCCCGTAACCTGCAGGCTGAAATAGCTCGCGTCACCCTTGTAAGGGCAATAGCTCGTGTGATCGGTGCGGGCAAAATATTGCTCGTCGATGTCCTCCCGCGGGACGTAATACACCGGAGGATAATTGGCCTCCAGCAGCACCAGCGCGCGGGTGGACGCGGCCACCTGAATATCGTGAAACTTCACCAGCAGGGTGCCGGGTTGCTCGGCGATGGTGATGACAGGACTGGGACCGGAGCTTTTCATGAAATGCGTTCCTCGGGACGATGATAAACCTGCAGGAGCGTGCGATGCGGCGATCCGATGTCCGCGACGGGTTGCGCAGCGGCCCCAACACTTGAGAACACAACTGTGTCAGGTATAACCCAGATTTCGTCATCACGACGCCTTCACAGCCGAACGGGGGAACCCTGACGGTTATCCGTCTGTAGCCCGCGAATAGACCAACGGCTCAACTGCACCGAAATATCGTCTACGATCAATAGCACCGTTGACATCCCTGCTTCGCAGTCAGGTCGTCGTGGTGTGGGGGTTCGAGTCTCAGAAACCTGAGGGTCACCAACATGCCGGCCAGTCGATTTTCCCTCGATCAAACGATCATCACCCTCGATGCACGCCCCGATCGCCTCGATCTGCGTGATCGCCTGTTCACTCCACGTATTCAATCGTTACCGCCCTCCTGGCCCGCCGACAAAGACATCGCCGCCGAACTCTCGGGGTATCTGGCCAGAGACATGGTGCTGTTCCAGGGCAGCGAAGGCGCGTGCACCGGGTTTGGCCTGGCGGCGGTGGTCAACTTTCTGTTGTGGCGACGGGACCGCGCGTCTACCAAAACCAGCCCGCGCCAGCTCTATCATCTGGCCAAACTGTATGACGAATGGCCCGGCGAGGATTACTCGGGGTCGAGCTGCCGGGGCGCGTTGAAAGGCTGGCACAAACATGGCGTCTGCGCGCAGGAACTGTGGCCCTACACCGTCAAGCCTGATGGTTCGGCCCCGGCGTTCGAGGCGCCGGCCGAGAATTGGGCCGCCGATGCCGTGACCCGGCCGCTGGGGGTTTACTACCGCGTCGAGAAGGACGATGTCACCGCGATGATGGCGGCGCTTTACGAAGCCGGTGCGCTTTACGTCTCAGCCAATGTGCATCAGGGCTGGGCGCTGATGCGACCCAAAGGCAGAAAAAGCCCAGTGGCGGCGTTCGAAAGCATGTCGCAACTGCCTGTGATCAAGTGCTCGGCAAACAATCAGGGCGGTCATGCCTTTGCCTTGATCGGCTACACCAGTCAAGGCTTCATCGTGCAGAACTCCTGGTCGACCGACTGGGGATTTTCGGGGTTCGCCATCCTGACGTTCGAAGACTGGCTGGCCAACGGTACCGATGCCTGGACCGTGGCCCTCGGCGTACCGATCGAACATGGCGGGCTCTCCCAAAACTCGCGCACGTCACGTGCCAGGGCCGATGTGCAATCACCGTTTCGCAACGCCCTGACGAGCTCCATCGCCAAGCGCGAGGGCTTTTCGTTGTTCACCGCCAGCACCCGCGATTCAGAACGCAAAGGGCCCGCGCTGCTGACCAAGGATCAGGCGTACGGCCTGACCATCGTCATGGAAAACAACGGCAGCATCGGCCCCCGGCTGACGGACGTGGAAAACGTCCGGGCGGGAGTCAAACGGATCGTCTACGAAGCGCCACGCACCTGGTTCGAGAAACTGCCCGCGTCCAGCAAACCTGCCGTATTACGCATCGCCATTGTGGCCCATGGCGGGCTCAACTCCGAACAGGACTCCATCAACCGGATTTGCGCGATGGCGCCCTACTTCCTCGAAAACGGAATCTATCCACTGTTCGTGACCTGGCGCACCGGAGCGCTGGAAACATTGGCGGATATCATCCAGGACACCCTGCCGGGCGTGTTTGATGCCGGCGGCGTCAGCGACGTATTGAAGCTGATCAAGGACAAAACCGTAGAAGGCCTTGATCGCACGGTCGAGCTGGCGACCAAAAAACCCGGTGGCGATCAATGGAGCCAGATGAAGCAGAACGCCGAAGCCGCTGCCGTTACGGGTTTCACTCCGCGGGGCTTGGTGGAGATGGCAGACAACCTGAAAAAACTGGTCGACGACCTGGGCCCGAAAAAAGTCGAGCTGCATCTGATTGGTCATTCTGCCGGCTCGTTGATCAACGGCCACTTGATCCGCCTGTTGTGGGTCCGAACGTTGCCGACCGAGACATCGACGCTGATGGCCCCGGCGTGCACCCTCGATTTCGCTAACCAGACCTACCGCAAAGTCATCGAAGACGGCGGGCTCAAGCGCAAGGACTTCCATATTTACCTGATGTCCGACCAGCGCGAACAGACGGATAACGTCATTGGCGCCTACCACAAATCACTGCTCTACCTGGTTTCCCGGGCTTATGAAGAACTGCAACGCATGCCACTGCTGGGCATGGCCAGCAGCCTCGACGGGAACTGCCAGAACTTCAGCGACCCCGATCTGGCGGTATGGAACATTGCGGCCCGAAACATGACCGAACAATGGAACCGCTTTTACTGGGGCAACAGCATTCCGAGCGGTTTCGCCACAACCGGTCGCGGGCTGCCAGACGCATTCGCGCAAACCCTGCATATTTTCAACGAGCCAAAGATGAACTACGGCGCGGGCGTCAAGGCGGACACTTCTCACGGTGGGTTCGACAATGACATCAACATCATCACCAGTGTTTTGCTGACCATTCTTCGACTGGCACCCGGCGCCAGACTCGCGCAGCCGGTGGTTAACCTAAACTACTGATGTGTGCGAGCCTGCTCGCGATGGACGTGAACGATAATGCGGGGCACATGACGAACCGCGGCGCTCTGTCGGTCATCGCGAGCAAGCTCGCTCCTGCAGGGGGATGATTGACGCCGTTGCAATGAATCGAAATGCACGAGCTGTACATCCATACAGATAAAGATTGCTCCATCGCTCATCAGCCGCCATTCTGTGCACCTCCCGGCAGCTGATGAACGATGGTGGTTATGCGGTTGTACCTCTGTGAAAAACCTTCCCAGGCCAAAGACATTGCGGCCGTGCTCGGCGCCCGGCGTCGCGGCGACGGCTGCTGGCTGGGAACGGACGTCACAGTGACCTGGTGCATCGGCCATCTGCTGGAAACCGCACCGCCGGATGCCTATGACGCACGCTACAAGCGCTGGGTGCTGGCGGATCTGCCGATCATTCCGGACAAATGGAAAATGACCGTCAAACCGCGCACTGCCAGTCAATACAAAGCCGTCAAGCGCTTGCTCGGCGAGGCTGATGACCTGGTGATCGCCACCGATGCCGACCGTGAGGGCGAAATGATCGCCCGGGAACTGGTGGAGCATTGCCGTTATCGCGGACCTATCCAGCGGTTGTGGCTGTCGGCGCTGGACGATGCGTCGATCCGCAAGGCGCTGGCGGCACTGAAACCGGGAGCGGAGACGTTCAGCCTTTATCATTCGGCACTGGGCCGCTCACGGGCCGACTGGCTGATCGGGATGAACATGAGCCGGTTGTTCACGCTGTTGGGGCGCCAGTCCGGTTATCAGGGTGTGTTGCCGGTCGGCCGGGTGCAAACGCCGACCCTGCGGCTGGTGGTGGATCGCGACCGTAGCATTGCCGATTTCGTCCCGGTGGCTTACTGGGCCATCGACGTGCAACTGCTGCACGATGGCACCGCATTCACCGCCCAGTGGCGTGCAGCCTCCGACGCGTGTGACGATCAGGATCGCTGCCTCAACCAGACGCTGGCGCAACACGCGGCGGCAGCCATTGGCAGCGCGGCGAGTGCCCGGGTGATCAGGCTGCGCACCGAGCGGATGCGAGAAGTGGCACCGTTGCCGTTCGATCTGGGCACCTTGCAGGAGGTCTGCTCGAAGAAACTTGGCCTCGGCGCTCAGGAAACACTCGATATCGCCCAGGCGCTTTACGAAACCCACAAGGTGATTACCTATCCGCGCAGCGATTGTGGCTACCTGCCGGTCAGTCAACACAGCGAAGCGCCAGGTATTCTGGCAGCGTTGAGGCAGGCTGATCCGGCCCTCAACGCCTTGCAGGATCACCTGGAGCCCCAGCGACGCTCACGGGCGTGGAACGATGCGAAAGTCAGCGCTCACCACGGCATCATCCCCACTGCCGCGGCAAAAAACCTTGATCGGCTGGCGGGCAAGCAGCGCGCGGTCTACACCCTGATCCGGGCGCGCTATCTGGCGCAGTTTCTGCCCAATCATGAATACGACCGGACCCAGGCCGACTTCGACTGTGCCGGTGAAGCCTTGCGCGCCGTCGGCAAGCAGATCATCGAACCTGGCTGGAAGCGCGCCCTGCCCGAGGCCCTCGCTCCGGCCAAGGGCCGCGAAGCACCGGTGCCGCAAACATTGCCGACACTGACTGAAGGTCGTGAATGCGCGGTGGACGACGTGAAGCTCAAGGACCTCTGGACCCAACCGCCCAAACCCTTCACCGAAGGTGACCTGATCAAGGCGATGAAGAACGTCGCCAAACTGGTGGAAGATCCACTGCTCAAGCAAAAGCTCAAGGACACCACCGGGATCGGCACCGAAGCCACCCGCGCCTCGATCATTCAGGGCTTGCTTGACCGTGGTTACCTGATCAAGAACGGCAAGGCCCTGGCCGCGACGCCGGCCGCTTTCAGTCTGATCGATGCGGTGCCACGCGCCATTGCCGATCCGGGCACCACGGCGATCTGGGAACAGGCGCTGGACATGGTGCAAAGCGGCGAAATGAGCCTGGAAGAGTTCGTCACCAAACAAGCCGCGTGGATGAGCAAGCAGGTTGCCCGCTGTGCCGGCCTCAGCCTGACCATCAGCGGCCCCGCAAGCCCTGCCGGGCGCAGTGCCGCGCCATGGAAAAACAAACGCAAACCGACCAAGCGCAAACCCGCGACCGCTAGCAAGCGCGCGGCAAAACCGGCAAGCAAGGCGTGATCGAGCGATGGTCTACTGTTCATCAGAACCGGTGACATCAGGAGCGCCCCGCATGCCCTCGATTGAACTGCACGCCGCACAGCGTGATGAACTGGAAACCATTGAAAACCTGATGCAGTTCTATCTGCACGACTTCAGTGAATGGCTGCCACTGAAACTCGGCGCAAATGGTTTCTTCAATATCCAGGACCAACAGGATTACTGGCGAAACCCTGCCACCCGCCCCTTTCTGATCAAGGTCGATGGGGAACTGGCCGGTTTCGTGACCGTGGACGATCACACCCACCTTCCCGGGGCCGAGTACAACATTGGCTATCTGTTCATCAGCCGCCGCTTTCGTGGCCAAGGTGTCGCGACGTTTGTCGCTTCCACCCTCTTGAGCCAGCTCCCCGGTCAATGGCAGATTTTGCACATCGACGCCAATCAGCCCGCGCGTTTGTTCTGGGCGAGCGTGATTGACGATCTCACCGGCGGTGAGTACACACGGCATCAGCAGCCGGTGAACGATTTCCCCTGCACCTTTTACCGCTTCCAAAGCACACCCCCATCGTCCTGAGTGACGCTTTCCGGTTCCGCTTTCTCATTCCAAACAGCTTTGTCCGACAATATGTAGTGCTTGAAAACAATCACTACAAAACCGTTGACGCCTCCGATTTGCCCTTGCATGATGCAGACATCTCCCCGATCGGGAGTACGGCAACATGTTTGAGCAAGCTCGTCTGACCGCCGAGCTGTTTTTCCCGGATACACGCTGCCCACAAGGCAGATTGAAGAAGCTGACCTGGCCCGAACGTCCAGTACAAGGACGAGAAGCGCTGGCGATCAATCCTCATGAAGCTTGTGGCCGACCCTGAAAACGTCGGTAGTGGCCCGAAGGTTATCGCTGCTTCTCTTCGTTGTGACGCTATTGCGTAGCAGTTATTCAACACGACTACATGCAACAGACGCGAGACCCCGTCATTTCGACGGCCGACCGCTGACGTCCTGGTTTCGGTGCCAGGGATCAACTAACCGATGGGCTACCTGTATTAGCGAATCAACTTTGAAAGATCACCAAATGGTCAAGGGGCTTTATATGAATCTGAACAATCAACCCACCATCGATGAACTGGCTCGTATGTTCGCTGCGCAAAAAGACAGCCACGACAGCCATATCCTGTGGATCAGCAAGTCGGGCCAGGTGCATATCGACTGCCTGTCGCCGCATGCCCATGAAGCCGAGTTCGACCAGAACAACCAGAACCTGCTGGCCCGACTGAAGATGTACCGTCGCGGCCAAGGCTATGTCGGCAAGAAAGCCGCAGCCGACAAGGACTTCATCGGCAATGTTCTGCAAACGCTGAAACAGGCCTGGGCCTCGATGCAGAACCAGAATGAAGTTCGGGTGATTGACCGGTTCTACTGATAATCCAACACAATAAAAAGGCCCCGCTCGAATATTCGAGCGGGGCCTTTTTGTTTGTCTCCACTGTGCCAAACAAAGCTATCGTTAAACGTATCCGCTGTTGGTCTCTGGAGACTTGCGATGAAAATCAACCTGAAATTCCTGCTGTTGCTGCTGACGACGAGTGCTGCTCAGGCTAACAGCGTCACGGGCGTCCCGTCCTTCGTGGTGGAGTGCCCCGGCAAGTTCCTCGTCCAGGCGGATCAGGACGGGCCGGTGCTGATCAACAACAAGGAAGCCGAAACCAAAGCCATCAACGATCGCCGCTTCGAAGCCAAGGGCTCCGGCATTACGCTGTCCATCGTCCTGGCCGATGACGACTCGGTGACCGTGACCTCCATCGGCAAGGCCCCCAATGGTGTGTGCGAGTCAGTGGATGACTGATTTCGACGTCTCGGCTGCTCCCGATACCAGTTCCATAAAGGCCACCGACGCCGCACTGTGATAATTGTTTTTGCGCCGCAGCAGCGCAGCCCCGCGCTTGGGGGCCTCACCCTGCAAAGGAATCCTGTGCAACGCGCGCTCCTGAGTCGCGATGGCCTCCGGAAGGATGGTGGCGATGGCCGTGTGCCGGATGACTTCCAGTAACGTGCTCACCGAGTTCACCTCGATCACCACTTTTGGCGTGATCTGCTCTTGAGCGAAGTACTCATCGATACGGGTGCGGGTGACGAAGTCCGGCGCCAGTAACGCAAACTCCAGCTGAGCCACGGCTTCAGCGGATAACGCGACAGGGCTTTCATACAACGGATGATCCCGCCCCACCATCACCCCCAGCGTCTCGGTAAAGGCCGGGATCGACTCGATGTCGGCACTCCTGACCTCATTGAACGCAATGGCGATGTCCAGTGAGTCATCCAGCAGCCCGGCTTCGATGTCATCCATCGACAGCTCGAAAATCTGCAGGTGGATGTTCGGATACCGCGCCACGTAGTCGCGCACCAACGGCCCGACCAGATACGCCATGAAGGTCGGCGTCATCGCGAGCCGCAACGTTCCGCGGGACAAATCCTTCACGTCATGCAGCGCCCGTTTGCCCGCCTCCAGCTCCACCAGTACCCGCCTTGCGCACTCGATGTAGGCCTCGCCCGCGTCAGTCGGCTTGACCGTGCGCGAGGTGCGGTCGAACAGACTCACCCCCAGGGTCTCTTCCAGTTGGCGGATCTGTTGCGACAAGGTTGGCTGTGACACGTGCAACGCTTCGGCAGCACGGGTGAAACCGCCGTGGTCGGCGACAGCCAGCAAATAACGCAAATGTCGGAGCAGCATCAGGATTCAACCTATAGGCAGGACTTATGCAACGCATTGTAGATCGATCTTGGACGCTATGAATCAATCGGCAGAAGATGGCTTCACACCCAAGCAACACCACGCCGACAGGAGAAACCCCATGCAACAGTCCCACGCTTACAACGACCCGAGTCTGGCCCTGACCACGTCGATCCTCGACGCCAAGGCGCGTAAAAACCTGTCCTGGCAGGACCTGACCGACGGCACCGGCCTTGGCCTCGCCTACGTCACCGCCGCCCTGCTCGGTCAACATCCACTGCCGGAAGCCGCCGCCAAAGTGATTGGCGAAAAACTCGACCTGGACGCCGACACCGTTAACCGTCTGCAGATCATCCCGCTGCGCGGCAGCCTCTCGGGTGTCCCGACCGACCCGACCATCTACCGCTTTTACGAAATGATCCAGATTTACGGCACCACCTTGAAAGCCCTGGTTCATGAACAATTCGGCGACGGCATCATCAGCGCGATCAACTTCAAGCTCGACATGAAGAAAGTCGAAGACCCGGAAGGCGGCTCCCGCGCCGTGATCACCCTCGACGGCAAATTCCTGCCACTGCGTCCTTTCTAAGTGGATATCGGCCCGCACCGTTGTGCGGGCCCAACCCGACTCACTCATGAGGACATTGCAATGAAAACGCTCATCGAAGGTTTTTTGAAGTTCCAGAAGGAAGCCTTTCCGCAACGCACCGACCTGTTCAAACACCTGGCCACTACGCAACACCCCGGCACGTTGTTCATCACCTGTTCCGACAGTCGTGTCGTGCCGGAACTGCTGACCCAGCAAGAACCCGGCGAACTGTTCGTGATCCGTAACGCCGGCAATATCGTGCCCTCCGACAGCCCGCACCCGGGCGGTGTATCGGCCACGGTCGAATACGCGGTTGCCGTACTGGGGGTCACCGACATCGTGATCTGCGGCCATTCGGACTGTGGCGCCATGACCGCCGTCGCTTCGTGCAAATGCATGGACCACCTGCCCGCCGTCAGCGCCTGGTTGCAACACGCCGAGTCAGCGAAAGTGATCAACGAATCCCGGTCTCACGCCAGCGACGCGGCGAAAGTGAGTTCGATGGTACGGGAAAACGTGATTGCCCAACTGGCCAACATCCAGACCCACCCGAGCGTGCGGCTGGCTCAGGAAAAAGGCCTGCTGAACCTGCACGGTTGGGTCTACGACATTGAAACCGGCTCGATCGATGCGCTGGATGCCAACAGCCGCACGTTCGTGTCGTTGGTCGAACACCCGACCACCTGCGCCATGAACGGCAAAGCGATGGAAGCGGCTTGATCCATGTCGGCACCCGATGCAGCGCCCCCGGTTCACGGAAGCGCTGCATCCAGCTTCATTTGTCGTCCGGCTTGCCTGACGATGATGGCCGGATCTCCGGGTTTTCCTCGGCGTTCGGCGGTGTTGGAACGCTTCCGGGCGTGAACACGTGAGTCAGTAATTCCCTGGCATCGATTTCATTGACACCATTCACCGTGCGGGCCAGCGCAACGGCCTGCTCACACTGTTTATGGGTATTGACGCGACCACTCAACACCACCGTTCCTGCAAGTGTTTTGACATGGACTTGCAGACTAAGGGGAGGATCGGCCAACGCCAGGGCCGACTTCACCCGAGCAGTCAGCCACGCGTCGTGCGCGATTATTCCCAGTTGATGAGAGTAATGCTCTAAGGAATGATTTTTCATGGCGGCCCCTCTTTCGAAACACAGACGCAGACACCCTAAATTATAGTGCGGCCTGCGCCTGCGGTCGGGGGTACTCAGCGTTTGACCGACAGATCGGTCTGCGTCATGCGACTGCGAATCGTGAACACACCATCTCCCGAGAGAATCGCACTGCGAGCAAACAGGCGGCCGCTCTCCCAGTTCGAAAGCCCCAGTTCGGGCTTGTTCAGCGCGTATTGACCGTCGACCCAACGGGTGATGCCGTTGCCGACAAACGGCGCGTTGACCGCGTTGTAGAAACGGTCCTGGGCCTCGGCATTTTCACTGATCAACGACACGGTGAATTGCGGGCTGTAGCGGTTGAACAAGGCGATGGCGCTGTCCAGGTCATCGACGATCTTCAGGCTGACTTCCGGGGTTTCTTCCCATTCCCACTCGCGGCCCAATTGATCTTCGGGCAGTGGTTCGACCAAGGCTTCTGTTTGATAACCTTCGGCGCGGCAGACCTCGACCGTTGCGTTCCTCCAATCGTAAGGCACGAACGGCTGGCTGCCCTCGACGATGTGCAGCTTGCAGCCTTCCTCCCGAGCGGCACCGGCCTGTTTCAGGGCGTGCAGAAACAGCGGCACCAGTTCGGCGGCGCGGTCGCGGTGAATCAGGCAGACGTTCAGGGTGTTACAGACTTTGCGGTCCAGGGAATTGCGCACGACGGCAGCAAAGCGCTGGGCGTCGGCGTCCTTGTCGGCGATCAGCCAGGCGCCACCGGTGCCATGCAGGCTGACGGCGGTGCCGGCCTGCTGCGCAATGCTGCCCAATTGACTGACGGCACGCCCCGAACCACGGGCCACCGCCAGCGACAGACGCCGGTCGGCGAACATCGCCCAACCGGCGGCGTGATTGACGCTTTCCACCAGCGACACCGCGCCTACCGGCAAACCGGCGTCGCTCAATGCCGGGTTCAACGCATGGGTGACGATGGCTTTCGCCGTGCCCAGGGCGTCGCTGCCGATGCGCAGCACAGCGGTGTTGCCGGTACGCAACACGCCAGCGGCGTCGGCAAAGACATTCGGCCGGCCTTCGAAGACGAAGGCGACAATACCCAGCGGCGAAACCACCTGCTCGACTTTCCAGCCGTCATGCTCGACGCAACTCATCACTTTGCCACGCGTGGCCGACGCATCGCGCCAGGCCCTGAGGCCCGCGATCATGTCGCGGCGCATGCGCTCATCGGCCAGCAACCGCGTGGTCGAGCGTCCACGAGACTTGGCCCACTCGATGTCGGCGAGGTTGGCAGCCTCGATCAAGTCCCAGCAGTCCTGATCTTCAAGGCGCCGGGCAAAGCAATCAAAGAACTCACTGATCGCCTGATCCGGTACGGCGGACATCGCCGTAAATGCCGCTTCGGCCCGCTCGATCGCTACCGCCGCCGCTTTCTGGTCCGCAACGGGAATCAGCAGCAACTCACCGCTGACTTGCTCCACCAGCAGGTGGTCCCCGGGCTGAAAGCGCAAGGCCAGTTCGGGGCTGACCACAGTGACGCGGTTACCAGCGAAAGGAATTGGCGTGCCAGCGATTAGACGTTCGAGCGCGAGAGACATGAAACGGTTTCACCATGCAAGGGGCGGTCGGAAAATGTATAGCAAATTTCCTGGAGCGTCATTAACCCCACCCGCTCGAATCGCTCAAAACACTGACCAGCCAATCCGCTGGCTCAGCAACTCCAGCGCCGCCATGCCTGCAAGTGAGTTGCCGGCGCTGTTCAGTTCCGGCGACCAGACGCACACCGTGAACTGCCCCGGCACCACCGCGACGATCCCGCCGCCCACGCCGCTCTTGCCGGGCAGGCCGACGCGATAGGCGAAGTTGCCCGCCTCGTCGTAGAGGCCGCTGGTGGCCATGATCGAATTGACCTGCTGGGTCTGGCGAGCGCTGAGGATCTGCTCGCCGCTGTGTTTGCAGAAACCATCGTTGGCCAGGAAGCAGAACGCCCGGGCCAGGTCCACGCAGTTCATGCGCAGGGCGCAATGGCTGAAATAGCTGCGCAACACCGCTTCGACATCGTTATGAAAGTTGCCGAAGGATTGCATCAGGTAGGCCATGGCGGCATTGCGCGCACGGTGCTGGTATTCGGACTCGGCGACCTTGCCGTCCACCATCACCTGCGGGTTGCCCGACAGGCGCCGGACGAAATCACGCATCGATAACGCCGGGGCGGCAAAACGCGACTGGTTGATGTCGCAAATCACCAGCGCGCCAGCGTTGATGAACGGATTGCGCGGGCGTCCGCGCTCGAACTCCAGTTGCACCAGCGAATTGAACGGCTGGCCGGAAGGCTCGTGGCCCAGGCGTTGCCAAATGGCTTCGCCAGAATGGTCGATGGCCTGCACCAGGCTGAAGACCTTGGAAATACTCTGCACCGAGAACGGCGTATGGGCATCGCCGGCGCAAAACAGTTCGCCATCATTGCCATACACCGCAATACCCAACTGGTTGGCCGGCACGGTGCCGAGGGCGGGAATGTAGTCAGCCACCTTGCCCTGGCCAATCAGGGGACGAACTGCGTCAAGGATCTCGTTCAACAGCGCTTGCATGCCGGGTTCCGAAGTCTCGCCCCATGGGATTGCGGGGACACTGACGCTAGACGCTGGCCGTCAGCAGCGGATCACAGATTGCCTGAACACAATCTCATAAACACCACTGCTCCCCGTGGGAGCGGGCTTGCTCGCGAATGCGGTGTATCAGTCACCATTGATGTGTCTGACACACCGCATTCGCGAGCAAGCCCGCTCCCACAGGGATCTGTGTTGTCTGTGTATCAGCATGTATACAGCCCCGTTTTTGACACACCCCGCCCATAAAACCCCGCACCCGCGACACATCGCAGATACACCCGATTGATGAAATGTGCCTGTCGATTGGCTCAGCCGATCAAAGCGCTCAACTCACTCAATGCTACGGAGTATCACCATGTTCAAGCTCTCGACTGCTTCCCTGACCCTCGGCCTGATCATTGCGGGTGGCCTGGCCCTGTCCAACGTCGCGTCGGCTTCCGAGTCCGAAGCGTTCAGCATGAAACAACTGACCCACGGCTACAGCCAGGCCCACGCGGACACCGCTGAAAAACCGGCTGAAGGCAAATGCGGCGAAGGCAAGTGCGGCGCCAGCGAGTAACCCCTGCGCGGGGCCGCGAGCCCCGCATCCCTGACTGAACGGAGACCAAGTCCATGAACGCTGCAATCTCGTCGGCCGTGAAAGGCCTGCACCTGAACCTTGATCGTGCCGGTAGCTGGCTCGCCCCTCTGACCTTGCGGTTGTTCATCGCCTGGGAGTTTTTCGAGTCGGGCCTTGAAAAGTGGAATGGCGAAAACTGGTTCGCCGACATCCAGGACCGCTTCCCGTTTCCCTTCGATCACGTGCCGGCCGCGCTGAACTGGGAGCTGTCGATGTGGGCCGAACTGATCTGCGCCCTCGCCATTTTCGTCGGACTGGGCACACGGATTTCCGCCGTCGTGCTGATCGTGGTGACTATCGTGGCGACCGCAGCCGTTCACTGGCCGGCCGATTGGTCTACATTGAGTGAGCTTGCCCAGGGCTATGCCATCAGCAACAAGGGGTTCGGCAATTTCAAACTGCCGTTGATCTACCTCGCCGCCCTGATGCCGCTGTTGCTCTCGGGTGCCGGCAAGCTCAGCCTCGATACGTTGCTGGCCCGATTCTTCTGGCGTCGCAACAATCGCTGAAATGTTAATGTGGCATGCTGCACCTCCCACCTCACTTGCGTAGACAGGAGCCACCATGAGCGTGACCACCCAATGGATCGAGATCGACAGCGCCGAAGGTAAATTCGGCGCTTACCTGGCCATTCCGCATACTCGGAAAGGCCCGGGTATCGTGCTGATCCAGGAGATCTTCGGCGTCAACGAACACATCCGCTCCGTCGCCGAGCAATACGCCGCCGACGGCTACCTGGTGATCGCGCCGGACCTGTTCTGGCGCAGCGGCCACCGTATCGAACTGACCTACGACGAAGCCGGCTGGAAACGCGCAGTCGAGTTGATGAACGCCACCGATGTCGGCAAGGCGCAAAAGGACATCGAGCTGGCCATCGACGCCCTGAAAGCCCACCCGGGCCTGGACGGCGGGATCGCTTCCATCGGTTACTGCTTTGGCGGCCTGCTCTCGTACCACACCGCCGCCAACGGCCTGGTGGACGTGGCCATCGCCTATTACGGCGGCGGCATCCAGAACCAACTCGACCGTGCCGATGAGATCGAAGTGCCGCTGCTGATGCATTTCGGTGAACAGGACAGCCACATTCCGCTGGAAGCCGTCGAGAAAATCGCCGAGCGCTTCGACAACAACGATAACGTGGAAATCGTCGTATACCCGGAAGCCGAACATGGCTTCAACTGCTCGCATCGCGACAGCTACAACCAGCGTGCAGCGGCCGAGGCCCATGGCAATACGTTGATCTTCCTGGGTATGGAACTGTAAGACCTGACCGCTTTTCGTAGGAGCATGGCTTGCCAGCGAAGGCGTTTTCAACGACGCCTTCGCCGGCAAGCCGTGTTCCTACAGGATTGGCGTCTGCCCTCGATCTCGATCCACCTCCCCGAACCGTAGGAGCATGGCTTGCCAGTGAAGGCGATTTCAACGACGCCTTCGCCGGCAAGCCGTGATCACACTTCTTCAGCTTGTGAAGTGCCGGCCAGCGTCGGTTGAGCGTTGCGTTCATGCACATGGCGATGGGGCGTGCGGTCGATGTTGAGGCTCAGGATTTCCGGGCGGCTGTAGTGACCGCGGCCATCCATCTGGCGCTTGCGCATTTCGATCTGAAACAAGTCGATGTCAGCAATGACTTCGCCTTCACCTTCGGTCAGTGCACCGACGACCTCACCTTGCGGATCGATGATCGCGGTGTAGCAACCGCCGGAGATAGGACCGATCTCGCAGCCGGTGTCGGCCATGATTTGCGCCTGCTGTTCCGGGTACAACCAGGCCGTCGAGTTCACCACGAAGCACGCCGACTCCAGCGCGTGCATGCGGATGCTGACTTCCATCTGGCGGGTGAACAGCGGGCCGGCAAATGACCCCGGGTACATTGAGGCATGAATCTGTTCACCGTCTTCGATCAAGGCGTAACGCGCCAGCGGGTTGTAATGTTCCCAGCAGGCCAGTTGGCCGATTCGGCCAACGGCGCTGTCGGTGGCGCGCAGGCCGGAACCGTCGCCCATGCCCCAGATCATGCGTTCGTGATAGGTCGGCGAAATCTTGCGCCGTGCCTGAATCAGGGTGCCGTCCGCATCGAACAGCAACTGAGTGTTGTAGAGGGTGCTGCCATCGCGTTCGTTGACGCCGATGGACACCACCATATTGGCTTCCTTCGCGGCTTTACCGATCGCATCGGTGGTTGCGGAAGGCACTACAACGGCCTGGTCCAGCAATTTGTAATGCTCGGCGCCCATTTTGAACGGGGCCTGCACAAAGGAAAAGTACGGGTAGTACGGCACAATGGTTTCCGGGAAAACGGCGAACTGCACGCCCTTCTCGCCGAGTTCACGGATTTTGTCGACGACCTTTTCTACAGTGCCTTCACGGCTGTAGAGCACAGGAGCGATCTGGACGGCGGCGGCTTTGACGATGGTCATGGCGGTAATCTCGTTGGGGAATGGGTTTCTACGAGATACAAATTACGGCAATAATATTCTGACTTAAATGTCGAATACACCACCTTTTACGCCATGCAGATACCTGGTAGGAGCCGGCTTTCGGCGTTCCGACGATGTCGCACGTGAAATCGCCATCGCTAGCAAGCCAGCTCCTACAGTTCAGTTCCTATTGGCGCGCTGAATGACTTGCGGCGGTTGGCCGAAGGCGCGAATGAACGCTCTGCGCATACGTTCCCGATCACCAAAACCGGTCTCTGTCGCCACCACATCAATGGCATGCCGGCCGGTTTCCATCATCAGACGCGCGGCCTCCACTCGCAGGTTCTCGATAGCCTTGGCGGGTGATTGACCCGTTTCGGCATGGAACACACGACTGAACTGTCGCGGGCTGAGGTTGGCCGCGCTGGCCAGCGCCTCCACCGACAGCTCGGACTTCAGGTTCTGCTTGGCATAGATCAGCGCAGACTGGATGCGGTCAGTCTTGGGCTCCAGTTCGAGCATCACCGAAAATTGCGACTGCCCGCCCGTACGTCGGTGGTAAACCACCAATTGCCGGGCCACACGCCGCGCTACGTCTGCGCCCAGGTCATTTTCAACCAGCGCCAGCGCGAGATCGACGCACGCGCTCATGCCCGCCGCGGTCCAGACGTTACCGTCGTTGATGAAGATCCGGTCTTCTTCCACCTTCACTTTCGGGTATGCCCGCTGCAATGCCAGCGCATGACACCAGTGCGTGGTCGCCCGCCGGCCATCCAGCAAACCGGCTTCGGCCAGCGCGATGGCACCGGTGCAAATGGAACCCAGGCGTCGAGTGGTCCGACTGGCGCTGCGCAAAAACTCCACCATGCCGGGCGAGACGGGACGGATCAGGTTGTCGCCCATCACCAGCAGCGTGTCGAAGGGACGAGGGTCGAACGCCGTGGTCTCCACGACGAAACCCGCAGAGGTCGGCACGGTGCCGCCGTGCTCGGACAGCAAAGTAATGTTGTACATCGGCGTGTCGACGGCACCGTTGGCCATTTCGAAAGCCGCACACATGGCCAGGCCCAATACCTGAAATTCGGGATAAACGATGAGACCGATCTGGTGCACGGGTGGCAGCCTCCCTTGACCTTTAAGGTGGCATGACAGGTTTCCGGTCAGCCGAGCTTGCACTGTACGCCTGTCACCTCCACCCGGTCTGAAAATACCTCGCAAATGTATCCGCGAGCCGACGAAACGTCAGTCAGATCAATACTCGGCGAGCTGTGGCAACTCATCCGTGATCTCGAACCATGGCGCCTTGCTCGCGACAAACACATGACGCGTCGCCGCCGCGCCGGGGTCGCTGTCCAGCGTACCCAGCGGAAAACCCAGCACCTGCGGATTGGCATCGAACTTCGTGTAGAGACTCGATCCACAGACCGAGCAAAAGCCTTTTCTCTCACCGGGCGACGACTCGTAAAACGTCAGCAGTCCAGCCCCGCTCAACGTCACCCAATCCTTCGTCAGCACCTTTGCACGGGTACGGAAAGCCGAGGCGTGAAGTTTGCGGCACATCGAGCAGTGGCAGTTGAGGATATCGGTCAATTCACCGCGGATCTCATAGGTGATCTGGCCGCAGAGGCAGCTTCCTTTGTGGGGCATCGGGTTTCTCCCTGAATGCACAGGAGGGGTCCTGTGCCTGGCAAGGAGTGTGCAGCGGGCTGGAATTGAAGCGCACGGGCTCACGAGACAATAAGTGGTAGGTTTCGGCCAATGTCGAACGGACGCTCAGGCATCCTGCAGGCGCTAGTGCCTGGTCATCAACCCGTGCAACACGCCGAACCGCAAGCCGGGCTCGGACGGTGTCATGTGCGAAACGCCAAAGACCTTGAACGCCGCCAGCATCAGCACCAGTCCGCCCGGCAGGATGCTCAGGCGATGACTCTGCAGACCGGCCAGCCTGAGCTGTTTGACGTGCCCCACTTCCAGCAGGCGCAACGACAGGCGCAGCAGGCCGCTGTAGGTGATACCGCTGTGGCCATCGTCGTTCAAGTCATTGGCCTTGAGGACTTTGGCCAGCATGCGTGCGGTGCCTGAAGAACCGATGACCTGCTGCCAGCCCAGCGTGCGATAACGGCGTGCCACGCGTTCGAACTGCAGAGTGGCGACACGCTCGGCCTCCAGCAGCGCCGGAGCGGTGATGCGGCCGCCTTGAAAGTAGCGCGCACCAAAGGTGCCGCTGCCGATGGCGATGCTCTCGGTCAACAGCGGTTGAGCGCCCTGCCCCAGAATCAATTCCGTGGAGCCGCCGCCGATGTCGATAACCAGTCGCTTGCTCTCGATGCCGGGCACCGTATGGGCCACGCCGGCGTATACCAATCGGGCTTCTTCGTGCCCGGAAATCACATCAATGCGAAAACCCAGATGCCGTTCGGCGCTGGCCAGAAACAGCTGGGCATTGTCAGCTTCGCGCACCGCACTGGTGGCCACCGCCCGCACACGACCGGGCTCGAAGCCACGCAGCTTTTTGCCAAATCGCGCGAGTGCCTGCCATCCGCGATCCAGCGCCATTTCGTCCAGTTCGCCGCCCTGTAACCCCTCCGCCAAACGAACCGGCTCACGCAGGGACTTCACTTCCTGGATCACCAGTTGCTGGTTCCGCTTGACCGACTGGCCGATCATCATGCGAAACGCGTTGGAGCCCAGGTCAATGGCTGCAAACAGGGAGGCGTCTCCTTTCATTGAAGTCTTCCTTGCAAAATTCATCTGTCAGCCGACGCAGGTCCGCTGAACGTTCAAGACGGTTTGCAGGAATGTTTACATGGGCTCGATGACATCCAGATGACACCCGTCAGTGAGCCTCTCCACCCTTGGGTTTATAGAAAAGAAACATGCTGGTCTCAGTGGTTTTGATGTACTTCGTGGCCCAATCGGGTTTCACATTGCGGTCGTGAAAATACATCGCGCCGTTGGTTCGATCATTGAGCTGCTTGTTGAGCGCCTTGCGCGCGATCTCCTTGGCGATCGCGTACTGGGTTTCTTCCTGGACCTGATCGGAACGCCCGTCGCACCACCAGGAAAACTGGCAGTTCTTCGTTTCAGAACCCTGTTTGACCACCGCGCACACCGTGTCAGGAAAGCCCTCATGACCCAGGCGATTCATGACCACGCTGGCGACGGCTTCCATGTCGGCGGACGATTTGCCTTTGGCTTCCCAGTAGATCGAGCGCGCCAGGCAAGTGATTGCATCATCCAGCGGTGACGCACCGGCCGGATCGACGGCCTGCACTTCGGAGGTGGTAATCGCTTCGGACTTGGGCACCGGCAGATCGGTGCCCTTCTCCGCCGCTTTCTGTTCCAGCACTTCGGCCTTGTTTTCGGCCACTTCCTTTTTTTGTTCCTGTTCAGTCGCCAATGCCTGGCCGCCGAGTAGCGTGATTGCACAGCAGATTGCTATCCGGATTAATCGCATGATCGACCCTTCTGAGTGGACTGGATTCAAGCAACAAAATGTCGACGCACAGCACGTCTTTCGGGCGACATGGCTTGATTGTAGTTGCCAGAATTCATTCCGACAGACGGCCAACAACCTGTATTTCGGCGCGAAAAGGCATTGCGCTCACGGGGGTGTCATCGCGCATCATGGGCGCAGTCAGATCAAGGGAGATTTCCATGCGTGTACTGTCAACCGTTTTGCGTCTTGCCACGTTGTCATTGGGCTTGCTGTTCGCCGCGAAGGCGCTGGCGGCTGACGAGAAACAACTGATCGATTCGATCAACGACTACCGCAGCCAGGTGCAGCGTTGCGCGGGTGAGGTATCGGCGGAACTGCCGCCGCTGGCAGTTGATCCGCGGCTGGCGTTGTCCGCCACCAGCATGGTCAATCTGCAACAGGCCATGGTCGCCGCGAATTATCCGATGAAGAATGTGCAGGCGATCAGCCTGTCCGGGCCGCGTGATGCGGCCTCGGCGATGAAAGCGATCCAGGAGAGCTTTTGCCAGATCGTGCTGGACCCGCAATTCGTCGACATTGGAGTCAGCCGCCAGGACCGTGAATGGCGCATTGTGCTGGCCCGTCCACTGTTGAGTGCACGCCTGGGCGACTGGCAGGCCGAAGGCCAGAAACTGCTGGCCGAGCTCAATGTCGCACGTGGTCGGCCGCGCCAGTGCGGCACGCAATCCTTCGCCGCCGCCACGCCGCTGACCTGGAACGCCCTATTGGCGACGGCCGCCGAGACCCATTCGCGGTCGATGGCCAACAACAACTATTTCGACCACAAGGATCGCGATGGCCGCACGCCGGGTGATCGGGCAGAACTGGCGGGTTACGGCGGCCAGCAGATCGGTGAGAACATCGCGGCCGGGCAAGACACCGTGCGCAAGGTGGTCGATGGCTGGGTCGCCAGCCCCGGTCACTGCGCCAACCTGATGAACCCGCAATACCAGGAGTTGGGCGCGGCATATGCGGTGGACCCGAAGAGTGATTCGGGGATTTACTGGACGGCGATGTTCGGTACGCCGTAAACGCGCGCCGGCAACAGCAAAAAACCCGGACCGCCATGACGGCGATCCGGGTTGTTTCTTTAAAGGGTCAGTGCGAGTTCATCCCTGCCGCATGCATCAACAATCGCAAGGCCCCCGCCACGACGCCCAACGCCAGCACACTGCCCAGCCAGATCAGCACCAGCCAGCCGAGGCGCCGATACCAGCGCGCGGGTTCTGATTGTCGCGGTTTAATGGTAGCCATCGCCGATCCTCACTTTGCCGCGGAACACGTAGTAACTCCAGACGGTGTACATCAGGATGATCGGCAGAATGAACAAGGCCCCGATCAGGATGAACAACTGACTGGTGGGTGGCGAAGCCGCGGCCCACAAGCTGATGGAGGGCGGCACGATGTTCGGCCAGATACTGAACGCCAGACCGATGTACCCCAGGAACACCAGCGCCAGCGTAAAAACAAAAGGCCAGTGGGTGTGGCGCCGGCGCAAGGTGCTGAGCAAGCCGAAGAACGCGAGCGCGGCCAATAGCGCCAGGCCCCCGAACACGACCAGGTGAGCGTGGGCAAACCAGCGCGTCGCGATGTCCGGGTGCAGGATCGGTGTCCAGATACAGATCACGCCGATCACCGCCAACAGCAACCAGGCCAACGGACGCGTGAACAGGCGCATCCGCGATTCGAGCATGCCTTCGGTCTTGACCAGCAACCAGGTGCTGCCCAGCAGCGCATAAGCGACGATCAACCCCACCCCGCAGAACAACGGGAACGGTGCCAGCCAGTCCAGCGTGCCACCGGCGAACTGTCGATCAACCACCGGGATGCCGGCGATGTAAGCACCGATCACCACGCCTTGGGCGAACGTCGCCAACAGCGAGCCACCGATAAACGCCAGGTCCCAGATGTGACGCTTTTGCGGGCTGGCCTTGAAGCGAAACTCAAACGCGACACCGCGAAAAATCAGCCCGCACAGCATCAATATCAGCGGCAGGTACAGCGCTTCCAGAATCACCGAATACGCCAGCGGAAACGCGCCGTACAGCGCCGCGCCACCCAGCACCAGCCAGGTCTCGTTGCCATCCCAGACCGGTGCCACGGTGTTCATCATCACATCGCGCTCCCGTTCATCCGGGATCAACGGGAACAGGATGCCCAACCCCAGATCGAAACCGTCCATGATCACGTACATCATCACGCCGAAGGCGATGATCACGCCCCAGATCAGCGAGAGATCGATACCTTGAATACCCATGACTCAATTCCTCTTCTTCAATTGACGCGGGCGTCGGTGTCGAGGTTTTCGGCGTCGGCGGACAGCGGTCGACGTGGCGTGACGACCTGACCGAAAGTGTTCCCCGCGGCATGCTCGTGATGCGGCTGCGGCCCTTTGCGCACCAGTTTCATCATGTAGCCGATGCCCACCGTGAACACCGAAAAGTAGATGACCACGAACAGCGCCAACGAGACGCTCATCTGCGCCACCGAATGGTGAGAAGCCGCGTCGGCCGTGCGCAACAATCCGTACACCACCCATGGCTGGCGGCCCACTTCGGTGGTGATCCACCCGGCGAGCATCGCGACCAGGCCGCTTGGCCCCATCCACATCACAAATCGCAGGAAGCCGCGATGCCGATAGAGGCCACCGCTGCGACGCAACGCGAGCCCGAGCAAACCGGCCAGAATCATCAACATGCCAAGGCCCGCCATCACGCGAAAACTCCAGAAGATAATCGTCGCGTTGGGGCGGTCCTCTTTCGCAAAGCTTTTGAGCGCCGGAATCTGTTTGTCCAGGCTGTGGGTCAGGATCAGGCTGCCCAGGTAGGGGATTTCCACGGCGTAGCGGGTTTTTTCGGCCTGCATGTCCGGCAGGCCGAACAGCACCAACGGCGTTGGCCCGTTGTCGGCGTTCTCCCAGTGCCCTTCAATCGCGGCGATTTTCGCCGGTTGATGCTCCAGCGTGTTCAAGCCGTGAGCATCACCCACCACCGCCTGAATCGGCGCCACGATCAACGCCATCCACAGCGCCATCGAGAGCATTTTGCGCACCTGGCGGGTGTCATTGCCCCGCAGCAAATGCCACGCCGCCGACGAGCCGACGAAAAACGCGGTAGCGACGAACGCGGCAATCGCCATGTGCGCCAACCGGTACGGGAACGACGGATTGAACACAATCGCCAGCCAATCCATCGGCATCACCCGACCATCGACGATCTGGAAACCTTGCGGCGTTTGCATCCAGCTGTTCGACGCCAGAATCCAGAAGGTCGAAATCAATGTGCCGATCGCCACCATCACCGTGGCAAAAAAGTGCAGCCCGCGCCCTACCCGGTTCCAGCCGAACAGCATGACCCCGAGGAAGCCAGCCTCAAGGAAGAACGCCGTGAGCACCTCATAGGTCAGCAACGGACCGGTGATGCTGCCGGCGAAGTCGGAAAAGCGACTCCAGTTGGTGCCGAACTCATACGCCATGACCAGGCCGGACACCACGCCCATGCCGAAGTTGACGGCAAAGATCTTCGACCAGAAATGGTAGAGGTCGCGATAGGTGTCGTTGTGGGTCTTGAGCCAAAGCCCTTCGAGCACGGCGAGAAAACTCGCCAGGCCAATGGTGATGGCAGGAAAGATGATATGGAACGAAACCGTGAACGCGAATTGAATTCGCGCCAGGTCCAGTGCCTCCAGGTTGAACATGATGAATATCCTCATCGAGGCTGGGTTAAAAACGGCACACAGCCGGGCCACCGTCGGGCCTTGCGGCCCACAGCCAACTAATGTCGAAAGGGTGAAACCGGAGCGCCGCTCCGGTTTGAACTACGCGATGGAAGACATGATCACGTTGCTGGCGCCTGCCTGTTCGAGCCGGATGGCGACGAACTTGGAGGTCGGCGTGAACGTACGGTCACCGTAGCTTTCCAGCGGAACCAATGGATTGGTTTCCGGGTAGTAAGCCGCGGCTTGCCCCGGCGGAATGTCGTAAGCGATCAGGGTAAAGCCGCTGACACGACGCTCGCGGTCGTCGTCCCAGAGCGACACCAGATCGACCTTCTGCCCCGGCTCGAAACCGAGTTTGCGGATGTCCTGCTCGTTGACGAACACCACGTCGCGCATGCCGTAAACCCCGCGATAGCGATCATCCAGACCGTACAGCGTGGTGTTGTATTGATCGTGGGAGCGCATGGTTTGCAGGATCAGATCCGGTTTCTCTGCCAGGTTGCGCACACCTTCGCTGATCAAATGCGCCGGCAACGCACTCGGGGTGAACTGCGCTTTGCCGGTCGCGGTTTTCCAGACACGATTCGAAGCGGTGTTCGGCATGTGGAAACCGCCCGGATGCAGCAACCGTCGATTGAAGTCTTCGAAGCCCGGGATGGTGTCGGCAATCATGTTGCGGATGCGACCGTAGTCACCGATGGCCCAGTTCCAGTCGATCGGATGCTTGCCCAACGTGGCGGCAGCGATCCCGGCAATGATCGCCGGCTCCGAACGCAGGTGCGCCGACTTGGGTTTCAGCTGGCCATGGGAGATGTGGATCATGCTGAAGGTGTCTTCCACGGTGACGCCTTGCGGTCCCTCGGCCTGCAGGTCGATGTCGGTGCGACCCAGGCACGGCAAAATCAGCGCTTCCTGTCCGGTCACCAAATGGCTGCGGTTGAGTTTGGTGGCGATGTGCACGGTGAGGTCGCATTTGCGCAGAGCATCGTGAGTGCGCGGGGTGTCCGGCGTGGCTTGAGCGAAGTTGCCGCCCAGGGCGATAAACACTTTCGAACGGCCCTGCTCCATCGCCGAGATCGCCATCACGGTGTTGTGGCCGTGTTCGCGCGGCGGCTTGAACGAAAAGCGTTTTTCCAGTGCATCCAGCAGCTCGACCGGCGCCAGTTCGTTGATGCCCATGGTTCGGTCGCCTTGCACGTTACTGTGACCGCGCACCGGCGACAGGCCGGCACCGGGACGGCCCACGTTGCCGCGCAGCAGCATCAGGTTGATGACTTCCTGCAGCATCGGCACCGAGTGCGTGTGCTGGGTCAGGCCCATCGCCCAGCACATGATCACGGCGTTGGCTTTGGCGTACATGCGCGCGGCGAGTTCGATATCCGCCAGGCTCATGCCGGACTGTTCCTCGATGTGCGCCCAGTTGGTGGCATCGACTTCGGCCAGGTAAGTATCCAACCCCGAGGTATGTTCAGCGATGAAGGCGTGGTCAAACACCGGTTCACCACCGCTGGCCTGGGCTTCGCGCTCCCACTGCAGGAGGAATTTGACCATGCCGCGCATCACCGCCATGTCTCCGCCGAGTGCCGGGCGGAAGTAGGCGGTGTTGGTCGGCTCGGAGCCGTTCAGCAACATCTCGATCGGGTGCTGCGGATGTTGGAAGCGCTCCAGTCCGCGCTCTTTGAGCGGGTTGATGCAAATCACCTGCGCCCCGCGCTTCACCGCTTCGCGCAGCGGTTCAAGCATCCGCGGATGGTTGGTGCCGGGGTTCTGGCCGATGACGAAAATCGCGTCGGCATGCTCCAGGTCATCGAATACCACGGTGCCTTTGCCCACGCCCAGGCTTTCGATCATGCTGACCGCGCTGGCTTCATGGCACATGTTGGAGCAGTCCGGGAAATTGTTGGTGCCGTAGGCCCGTACGAACAACTGGTACAGAAAAGCTGCCTCGTTACTGGCCCGGCCCGAGGTGTAGAACTCGGCCTGATCCGGCGACTCCAGCGCATTAAGGTGTCGGGCAATCAGGGCAAACGCCTCGTCCCAGGTGGTTTCCACGTAACGGTCCGACTGTGCGTCGTAGCGCATCGGGTGGGTGAGCCGACCTTGATACTCGAGCCAGTAATCGCTTTGCTCGGAAAGCGTCGACACGGTGTATTTGTTGAAAAAAGCCGGGTTCACCAGGCGACCGGTCGCTTCCCAATTGACTGCCTTGGCGCCGTTTTCGCAGAACTTGACCATGCCGTTTTCCGGCGACTCCCCCCAGGCGCAACCCGGGCAGTCAAAGCCACCGTTCTGGTTGGTCTTGAGCATGGCGCGGATGTTTTTCAGGGCGTTCTCACTGCCGAGCCAGTTTTTGGTGACGGCGATCAGCGCCCCCCAACCGGCAGCGGCGCCCTTGTAAGGTTTGTAACGGTCGACTTGAGACATGATGCTTCTCCGTGACAATGCACACAGGCTTTTCAAAGTACGGAGCAAGAATATGAACGGGGTTGAAATATTGTCTAATCGCTATTAATGACCACATTATCGAAGATATCTATCACGGGATTTATTCATTAAATATCAATAGCTTGAGTATTTGACCCGCAACTTTAACGATTTAAGAAAGTTCGTCATAGAGCCCATCGATCACCCGGTCATTAATAGTGATTGGACGCCTTATCAAGTTGCTCTTAGCCTGCGCTTCACACCTCCGTCCATGTCGCAAATTAACGGACCAATAACGGGACTGTGACGAATTTGTAGGAGCCGGCTTGCTGGCGATGGCGATTTCACTGACGCCATCGCCAGCAAGCCGGCTCCTACAGAATAGCGAGACCGCAATCCATTCCGGATGACGACGGAATTTCCATCACAAAGTGCGCGGGTCATTACCACCGAAACCGCCAAGCGAGGCTGTCATGTCAGAGCGAGTCTTGATCGATGGGTTCTCCCGGCGTGTGGACTATCTACGGATGTCCGTCACCGATCGTTGTGATTTCCGTTGCGTGTACTGCATGGCCGAAGACATGCAGTTTCTGCCCCGCCAACGGATCCTGACCCTGGAAGAAATCTACGAGGTAGCCGAAAGCTTCGTGGCGCTGGGAACGCGCAAAATCCGCCTGACCGGCGGCGAACCGCTGATTCGTCCGGGCGTGGTGCAACTGTGCCAACGAATCGCTGCCCTGCCCGGCCTGCGCGAATTGTGCATGACCACCAATGGTTCGCAGTTGAGCAAACTGGCCAAGCCGTTGTTCGACGCCGGGGTCAAGCGACTGAACATCAGCCTCGACTGCCTGGACCCGCAGCGCTTTCGCGAGCTGACGCGCACCGGCGACCTGGCGCAGGTCATCAAAGGCATCGACGCCGCCAACGCAGTCGGGTTTCGCAACACCAAACTCAACTGCGTGGTCATGAAGGGCCGCAACGATCACGAGATCAACGATCTGGTGAGCTTCGCCATCGACCGCCAGCTCGACATTTCATTCATCGAAGAAATGCCCTTGGGCACCATCCATGAGCACAGCCGCGCGGAATCGTTTTATTCCAGCGCCCAGGTACGTGAACGGATTGCCGAGCGCTACACTTTGATTGACTCCGCCGAGTCGACCCAAGGCCCTTCCCGCTACTGGCGTCTGGCCGAGGCACCGCAGATTCGCCTGGGGTTCATTTCCCCCCATAGCCACAACTTTTGCGGCACCTGCAACCGAGTGCGGCTGACCGTGGAAGGTCGACTGCTGCTGTGCCTGGGCAACGAGCATTCCGTCGATCTCAAGGCGGTGTTGCGCGCCCATCCCGGCCAGCCCGAACGCCTGGAAAAAGCCATTATCGAGGCGATGAAGCTCAAGCCTTATCGGCACAATTTCGAAGTGAACGATGACGTCCAGGTGGTTCGCTTCATGAACATGACGGGCGGCTGAAAACCATGATCGTGAGGCCCAAACCCAACCTGATCGGCGTCCTGACTTCACTCAAGGGTTCGATCGCCAAACGCATTGCCTGGCGCAGCCTGATGGTGACGTTGCTCGCCTCGGCCATCGTGCTGATCGAAACCCTGCACCCCACTTATTTCTCCAAGGTCAGTGCAACGCCATTCACCCTGTTGGGTTTGTCGCTGTCGATCTTCATGAGCTTTCGCAACAACGCCTGCTATGACCGCTGGTATGAAGCACGCAAGGCGTGGGGGGATGTGATCGTCGACATTCGTTCGATGATTCGCGAAACCCAGATCGTCAAGGACGCCGGCGAACGGCACAAAATCCTCAGCAACCTGTGCGGCTTCGCCCATGCGCTCAACGCGAAACTGCGCTCGGAGAACGAACTGGCGGCCAGCGGTGACTGGCTCGACCCGATACCCAGGAACAATGCCGCCGACTTGAGTGGGCAAATTTTGCTTCAAGTCGCTCAGCAGTGTTCGACGCTCAGCGAATCGGGCGCAATCAGTGAATGGCGCTATACGCTCATGGCCAGTCATTTGACCCGCCTGACCCAGGCCCAGGCCGTTTGCGAACGGATCAAACACACACCACTGCCGTTTCCCTACACGCTGTTGCTGCACAGGACCATCTACCTTTTCTGCATCCTGCTACCCTTTGCCATGGCCGAACCGTTGGGCTGGCTGACACCGATTTTCACGGCCATTGTCAGCTACACGTTTTTCGGTCTGGATGCGATCGGCGATGAGCTGGAAGACCCGTTCGGTCGTGACGAAAATGACCTGCCCACCGATGCCTTGGTGCGCATCATCGAACGTGATGTCCTGTCGGCGCTTGGGGTGACGCAGCTTCCTCCGGTGCTGGAGCCCGTTGATTTCGTGCTTGAGTGATCGAGACGCTCCCCTCACCCAGCGGTGAGGGGGGGGCGACTCGCTCTAGAACAATTCGCTGAAGGGGATGAACCGCACCGGATCACCGACCTTCAGCGTGCAACCTTGCGCAATCTCAGCCAGTCCATCCGCCCATGACGCGCCCAGCAACACGCCTGAACTCTGGTTCGGATAGAGCACGGTACGGCCTGCTTCCAGTTTGACCCGCAGGTACTCCTGCCGGCTTCCGGCCTTCGGCCAGTCGAACCCGGCGCTCACCGCAAAGCTCAATGGCGTGACGTCTTCCACACCCTGAATCCGCAGCAGGTAGGCCCGGGCCAATAACCCGAAGGTCACCAGCGCCGAAGTCGGGTTGCCTGGCAGGCCGATCACCGGCACCGTGCCAAAATGGCCGACGGTCAGTGGTTTGCCCGGTTTGATCGACAGCTTCCACAACAGCGGCCGGCCGCATTCGCGCAACACTTGCCCAAGGCAGTCGGCATCACCGGCGGACACGCCGCCAGTCGTCAGAATCAAATCGGCGGCGTGCTGCAACTGTTCAAGCTTGAGCCGGGTCTGCCGTGACTGGTCAGGGAGAATCCCGGCATCAATGACCTCGCAGCCCAGTGCTTCCAGCCAGTGGCTCAACAACGTCCGGTTGCTGTTGTAAATGCCGCCGGGCTTCAGCGGCGTGCCTGGTTCCACCAGTTCATCGCCGGTGGAAAGCAGCGCGACCCGTGGCCGTCGCACCACATCGACATGGGTCATGCCCTGAGCCGCGGCCACCGCCAGTTCGAACGGTCCCAACCGTGTACCCGCCAGCAACAAAACCTGGCCCACCCGATTCTCCTGGCCTTGCGGTCGAATATTCTGGCCCGCCGTCAACGGCTGCTTGAAGCGTATCTGACCGTCCGCCAGAACCTCGACGTTCTCTTGCATCTCAACGCAGTTGGCGCCCTCCGGCACAGGCGCACCGGTGAAGGTTCGAGCGCAGGTTCCCGGCAACAAGGCGTCGGGGGCGCGGCCGGCAAAAATCTGTTGCGACACGGCTAAAGGTTGCCCGCTCCAGCCGTGAACATTCAACGCATAACCATCCATGGCGCTATTGGGCCACTGCGGAAGGTCCAGATCAGCCACCAGATCATTGGCCAGCACGCGGTGCCGGGCCGCATTCAGCTGGACCGGCTCGCTGTCATGCAGTCGTTGCGCCTCGGCCATCGCCAGCAGTCTGGCAATGGCTTCCTCCACGGGCATCAGCGCTGATGAAGTCATCCCCGAGGCCCGCACGCCTGCACCGGTTTGAGGTGCGGTACGAAGTTGCATGGCCTGTGACGTGCGTCCAGCTGCTCGGCAAGGATGCCTTCCCACGCGGTTCGGCAGGCACCGGTCGACCCCGGCAGGCAGCACACCAGCGTCCCGTTGGCCAGCCCGGCCAATGCCCGACTCTGTACTGTGGACGTGCCGATGTCGAGAATGGAGATTGCCCGGAACAACTCACCAAAACCGTCAATCTGTTTGTCCAGCAAACACGCAACTGCCTCGGGCGTACTGTCGCGGCCCGTGAAGCCGGTGCCGCCGGTAATCAGCACCACTTGAATCCCTTCATCGGCGATCCAGGTCGCCACCTGGGCGCGAATCTTGTACAGGTCGTCCTTCAACAGATTGCGCTCGCTGAGGGTGTGGCCGGCTTCCAGCAAACGACTGACCAGCAATTGCCCTGACGTGTCGTTGGCATATTCCCGGGTATCGCTGACGGTCAGCACGGCAATATTCAAAGGGACAAACAGTGCATCCGATTTCACACTCATAAGGTTCTCCGGCAGGCATTAATTAAATAACTTTCAGAGACTAAAGTGCTTATACAACCACTGTCTAATCACTCTAACCAACCAACTTATCGAGCGCCTCTATCACGCATCTCGACTATTGTTTACTTCATTGATAGAGCCCGCCGATGACTCATTAAACATTACTGATTGGACTGAACACAGAGACGGTGAGATCGTCTGCTCATAACGTTAACTGCCAAGCCTGTGCGCCCTTCGCACCTACGCTACTACTTACACCCCATTCCCTCTCGGCAGGTGCCATCGTGGACATCAAACAACTCAAGTTTCTGATTGCACTGGAGCAGACCCGTCACTTCGGGCAAGCCGCCGCGCGTTGCCACATCACCCAGCCCACCCTGTCCATGCGTCTGCGTAATCTGGAGGATGAACTGGACCTGGTGCTGGTCAAACGCGGCCAGCGTTTTGAAGGTTTTACCGAGGCTGGCGAGCGCGTGCTGGCGTGGGCCAGGACGCTGCTGGCGGCCCATGACGGGCTGTTCGCCGAAGCGGCCGCCTGCCGTGGCCAACTGGTCGGCAACCTGCGAATGGGCCTGGTGCCGCTCAGCAGTTTCAATCCGGTCAGCTACATCAAGGGCCTTTCCCACAGCTTTCCCGAGCTCAAGTTCAGCCTGTCCTCGATGAGCTCGGACCAGATCATCGAAGGCCTTGGCAACAACCAACTGGACTTGGGCGTCTGCTACCTGGATCACGTGAATCCCAATTATTTCGAGTTTTTCGAAATCGGCGAGACACGCGTCGGCCTGCTGTACGACACGCGTCACTTCCATTTCGAAGGCACTGAAATGAGCTGGGAGGACGCCGCCGAACTGCCGCTGGGGATGATCAGCAATGGCATGCACTACCGCAAATCCATCGACCTGAGCTTCCGCAGTCGTGGACTCAACCCGCAGCCGATCCTGGAAAGCGACTCGACCTACCAGTTGCTCCAGGCGATTCACGAAGGCTTCTGCTGCTCGATCATGCCGCTGCACAGCGGGCTGGAAGAGCCGATCGAAAACCTGGCGTTCATCGACCTGCCAGATGCCAGCGTTCTCGCGCCGCTGGGCCTGGTCATGCGCAAAACCGAACCGCGCTCGGCCATCGCCGAGAAATGTTTTGCCGAAGCTCGGTTGTTATTCAACGTAACTAATTGATGTTCATGAGTAGCCTGATAAACAACTTGCGCACGCGTTGATCGACAGCACCAATCACGGGATCAGAACAAGCGATTGGACGCCATAATTGAATATCCGTAGCCTGAACTTAATCCAGTGCTGCGGGTTTTAATCATGTTGTGCAAAGTTGAACAAACCACTGAACTAACGGACGAAAACACACCCGTGCCGCAACCGCATTTCGATCAGGTGTGTCGCTCATGACAGACCTTCTGAATACCCCACCCGACCGATTGACGCATATCGACAACCAAGGCCGCGCGAACATGGTCGACGTCAGTGACAAGTCGCTGACCCAACGCGAAGCCAAGGCTCAGGCGTGGGTGCGCATGCGTCCGGAGACCTTGAAGCTGATTCAGACGGATGGGCACCCCAAGGGGGATGTGTTCGCTGTCGCCCGCATCGCCGGCATCATGGCGGCGAAAAAAACCCATGAACTGATTCCGCTATGCCATGCCTTGTTGCTCAGTTCGATTCAAATCGAACTCAAGGTCTGCGAGCCCGACAGCGTGAAAATCGTCAGCACCTGCCGCCTCGAAGGCCAGACAGGCGTAGAGCTTGAAGCGCTGACCGCCGCCAGCGTCGCCGCGCTGACCATCTACGACATGTGCAAAGCCGTCGACCGCGGCATGGTCATTGGCGACATCCGTTTGCTCAGCAAACAGGGCGGCCGGTCAGGGCAATTCAATCTGGAGGACGCGCAATGATTCTTGTCAGTTACTTCGCACGCTATCGCGAGCAGTTGAACCTTGGCGGTGAAAAACTGCTGCTGGATGCTTCGCTCAACACTGTCGATGACATCCGCCAACGGCTGATCGCGCGCGGCGGTGTCTGGGCAGACATTTTCAGTGAGATCAACCTGATGTGTGCGGTGAACCAGGACTTGTGCCGACTGGATCAGGCCGTCGAAGACTTTGACGAGATCGCCTTTTTCCCACCGGTCACTGGCGGCTGAGAATGGTGGCGTTGTGTCGTCATCAGGTGTCCGCCTGAACCACCTCAATCCCCAGTTTCCGATAATCCCCGACATCGCCCGACGCCACATGACGCTCAGTGATCAGTGTATGAATGCGGTTGCACGGCGCGACCACGAACGGCTCCACCGCGCCCAGTTTGTCCGCTGTGGTGACGGCGATCACTTGCGAAGCACTGTCTATCAGCGCCTGTTTCACGGGCACCTCGTCGAAATGCAGTGAGCTGATGCCGACTTCCGGGTGAATCGCGCAGACCCCGGTGAACAGCACGTCGGCCTTGATGCCCTGCAGCAGGCGCACGGTCTCGTGACCGCTGACCGACATCGTCGCCAGGTTGAGTTGCCCACCCGCCAGAATCACTTTGATGCCTTTGTATTCGGCGAGGGTAATTGCGGTCATTGGCGAGGTCGTGATCGCCGTGATGGAAATGTCCGACGGCAACGAACGCGCGATCTGCAGCGTGGTGCTGCCGGAATCGAACATCACGATCTGGCCATTCTCCACCCGGCCTGCCGCGAGCTGCGCCAAGCGGGTTTTCACCTCATCGGTTTCGCTGACCCGGGTAAAGTAGTCCTTGCCCGTATCCTTGGGCCGAGGCAGCGCCCCGCCGTGTACGCGCTGCACCAGACCGGCCGTGGCCAGTTCCGACAGATCGCGGCGGATGGTGTCTTCGGAGACTGCGAAATGCTGGCTCAACTCGGAAGCCATGACCTTGCCGTCACGCTCGAGGATCAGGAGGATTTTTTGCCGGCGCAATTGAGGAAGCTCGGCCGCCGAATGATCATGCATGTTTACGCCTGAGTTTGCGGGTTTGTGCGAGATTAGCCAAACCCAGGCGCAAACACAATCGGCGCGGCGATGGACAACCGTCAGTTGCTCGCGACTTGCGCCACAGTGCCCGAAGTCACCAGCGCCTTCAGCGAGGCGTCGAACTGTTTCAACGCGTTCACTTGCAGCTCGGTTTGCTGGTCGATCTGCGCGGCGATTTCCGGCGCTGCCTTGCCATGCACCCACACCGAAGACAGTTGTTGTGCGCGGGCGCCTTCGGCCTTGCCGATGTATTGCAGGTTCGAGTCGTAGAATTTCGCCATGAACCGCGCTTCAACCTGGTTGTTGCGCTTCGACACCAGACGGCTGTAGGTGTCCAGCATCACCACCACGTCCGGGTGCGCTTGCACTACGGCATCGAGGTTGTCGTAGACGGTCACCGAGGCAAATTCCTTGTGCAACGACCCCATCAGCCAGTTGATTGCCAGTTTTGGATCGGAGCTTTTTACGAAAGCGTTGCTGATGCGTGAATCCAGCGCCGGGTTCTTCGCGCCGTTCAGCGCAACCGAGTGGTACTGCTCAAGGTATTCGAGGGTGTTTAAGGTGTTTTCGCTGTACAGCACGCCCACCGTTTGGGCTGGCTTCAGGCTGGCTGCGCTGTCGGCGACCGGCAAGAAGTGGCAGGTCTGGTCAGCGGCGTAGGCCGGTACGGTGGCGGCAGCGCTGCCAGTCAATACGGCGACAAGGGCCAGCAAGGTAGAGATTCTCATCGCGCAGGTTCCTTCGGAGGCGAATTCGGTATGTGGCTATCCTCCTCCGTTGCCGGAAAAACAGAACTTGCGTTTATTGATGGTGGTTATTGATTAAACGAATGGTTGCGCGAGCCCCCTCATGATGCGTCTCGACGCAAAAGGCGAAAAAATCTGGCTCGGGCCCAAGCCCTTCGTAAGGGCCGATGCGAGCCCCGATACCACTGCTCACTCAAATTCCGGGTTTTCTTGCCCAAACAAAGACTGGGTGCTTAAGTTGATGTCATGAGGAACCTGCCGGTACTGACTTCCTGCCTGCCCCTCGTTTCGACGTTGCACGTGTTCTACGAACTCAGGGGCAGAACGATATGTGGAAAAGAGCCTATTTACTAAACATAACCGCTCTTCTCGCTGTTTCTCTTTTTCTTGTACCAAAAATTATTTTGATAGAGTTTTTTTCCAAGAGATGGATTGATACCGGGGTGTCCAGTATTTTTTTGTTTCTGTTACAAGACCTGATCCTTTGCGCGATCATATACCTGATAATAACAAGCACACTAAGCAAGAATAAATTCTATTTTTACGTGCTGAGTATTGCCTCAGGGGTTATCTTGTTATGCCTTCTATTGGATATGAGGGTTCGAGAACTATGGCTCAAGCCTTTGGATTTTTCACTAATAAATTACAGCTTGCAAAATGCCAGTGATTTAATCTCAGGAGCAGAAATATTTTTCAACCAGATCTCTGGCTTTGGATTAACCTTTCGATTCATTGTATTTATCCTCTTCCTTGCTTACCTGACAACCTGGCTTCTAGTTGGATTGGCCACCTATAAAACACACAAACATCAAAAAACAATCATAGAAGAGAACACCAAACACAAGACACTGTTTATATCATTCCTGGCAACCCTGTTTTTGTGGTCAATTTTTACGAAAGACGCTCGCTACGACCTGAATACAAATATTTTCACAAACCCTTTGATTGCTGCTTTTAAAAGCATCATCTCTTTAAATTCCACTCAAGCTGTAACCCAACTGGAATTCGAACAACCAGCTTACCCTCTATCAGCAATCAACGAGATTCAAAAGCTAAACCCCCAGCCCACTCCAGACTTTAACAACCTGGTAGTGATTGTCCTGGAATCGGTCCGATGGAACAGTATTTTTGGTGCCGGTGTAAACACTGGTGAAAAATACCCCGTATTTGCAAAACTTTCCCGGGAAGGAATGCTTTCCAAATCGTATGTGTCCGTCCCACATTCGTCCAAAGGTTATTACTCAATACTTACCGGACTGCATGCATACCCGGATATCGAAATAAAAGAGGCGATGAAACTGCATCAACCCAGCATAATTCATGAATTAAAAAATAAAAAAGACATGGAAGCCGTCGCATTCAGCTCATTATCCCTACAGTTTGAAAATATGGATGGTTTTTTAAAATCTGTAGGCGTACCGAACGCGTATGTAGTTTCTGATATCAGCCCAGTTAAAAATCACCACCAAAGCAGCTTCGGAGAAAGTGATGAACATCTATTCTCGTCAAGTGTTTCGCACCTGAAAGACATCACCCATAAAGGCAAAGGATTCATTGCGCTGTATTTTCCATTCGCAGCGCATTACCCCTACAACTGCACGCCCCATTCAACCTCACAAACAACGATAGAAAAATACGAAGAATGCATAATGAAAACAGACACCCTGATAGGTGAAATGCTGGATAAATTCGACACATCAGGCATCTTGAACTCAACGTTATTTGTGTTTGTTGGTGATCATGGAGAATCTTTTGGGGAGCACGGGCTGTTTATTCACAACTCTTCCATGCACGAAGAGGAAGTCGCGGTGCCTTTAATATTCTGGGCAAATGGCAAGGTATTATCCAAGAACACATCAACGACAAGCCACCAGACTGACATCGTACCAACAATCGCTGACTTTTTTGGAGTGACTGATTCCTCTCTCAACATACAAGGCGTCAGTTTGTTGAGAGAACAAGGGAAGCGAGTATTTTTCATGTCGACTTTTTTTGACGAGTTGTCATCAGCACTCGTTGAGCATCCCCGCAAATACATATATGAATACAGCCCTGACACCATGACAAAATATAATCTCGAAGACGATCCACAAGAAAAATCACCTCAATCCGTTCTTGGCAATGAATTCAATACCATTAAAAACAGATTGCTTTCTTACAACGCGTACCAAAAAACTGTTTTTGCAAAAGAACCCGAACAAACCGAGTGACGTTCAATCACCGTTGCGTTGCAAATCAATCGGCACCTGAATGCATGGAATATCGAATTCCAGGTGCATTCACGCCACTCGCTCGACCGTATCCGCACTGGTTTTCTTCTTTCCCCTGTACCAGCGCATCAAGACAATTCGAACGAACTTGTTCCAGGCATAAGCAACCCCGACACCACCGACTATGGCAATGACCACCGCGAGCGCCGGCACATCAACGATGTGACGGGCCAGGGACTGAAACTGGAAATGCGTCAGATAGATATACAGCGTTGACGAGGCTATCGAGGCGAGCCCTCGCGCGATAATGCCAGGCACCAGAACGGATTTGATCCAGATCACCGCGAGAACGGCAGGCACGGCGATATCGGTATATCCCCTGATGTCCAGTTCGTGCGGTCCATAGACCACCAGAAGATCCTGCCCACCCAGCACAATGACGGTCACCGCACTGACGACCCATTTCTGGAAGGTCGAATTGGCGTAGTGAATGGCCATCCCGAGCACCATGATCGCAAGATAGTGCTGCGGCACTCTTTCATAGAGTGCCTCAGCATCAAACAGATAGGCATCAATCAGAATATCCGCCACTGCCAATACGCAGGCGGCCATGACCAGATGTTGAAACGGATTTGACATGATCCATTTTCTGATTCGCTCGAACGACAGGGCGAATCCAATGATCAGGATCATTTGCAGAAGAACTTCGACATACCAATAGGTAAAGTTGCCTACGACACTTTCTGGAAACCAGTTCGAAACCAGCAGCACCGTTTGCCAGTGAACCCTGTCGAAGACCATCTGGACTAACATGGCATACAGGATTGTGGGTATCGCGATACTGATAATGGACTTTAAAAGTGTACGCGCGTTACCGCGCTCATTGATGACCTGAAGTTGAAACCTTGCGAGGCTGATGCCGGACACGACAAACAACACCTTGGTCTCGCCGGCAATCAGAAATTTTGAAAAAAGATCAAGATGCCCGATAACAATGAGCAAAATGGACATGACGCGCAGAAGAACAGGAACTTCCATTGCCCGAAGTGATAACCGGGAAGGCCGGGTTTTATGGCTCAGCTCACACAATTGGCGTACCGGTATCATTTCCCACTGATCCGGGAGATGGCCAATCAGCGCTTCAAGTGCCATGGAAGCTTGTACAAACGAGAGTGAATCCCCTCCCAGCTCTACGAACGACAAATTTGAATCTATACGCGGGACTTCGAGTATTTCCGACCATGCGGCCGCCAGCGGTGACAGGTCCTGGCTCGAACTCATCGACGCGTCCTTATCAACCGAGGGTAACGCGCGCCTGTCTATTTTTCCGTTCGGTGTGAGTGGAATGGCATCCAGGAAGACGAACAACGCCGGGACCATATAGTCGGGGAGTTCCTTGCCGACATGGTCACGCAATTCACTCGATGAAACCGGCGTTGTCGCAACGCAGTAGGCAACCAGCCTGGCGAGCGACGTGGCATGGTTGGCGAGCACCACGCACTGCTTGATTCGGGGATGCCGTGACAGTGCGCCTTCGATTTCAGTCAGTTCGATTCGATGGCCGCGAATCTTGACCTGACTGTCACCTCGCCCCAGGAAGCTGACACTGCCATCGATAAGATAGGTGCCAAGGTCACCGGTTTTATAACAAATATCGTGCTCGGCATTCGTAAACGGGTTCACCACAAACTTTTCTCGGGTTTGCGATGTGTCATTCCAGTAACCCAACGACAAATAAGGGCTGCGTATCAGTATTTCTCCGGCTTCCCCCACACTGACCAGCTGATTTGATTTATTCACGACCAGCAGTTGTGCGCCTTCAATCCCCTTGCCCAGCGGAATTTTTCCGTTATCGGCTTCAGGATCGACAGGATGGTACGCCATCGCCTGTGGCGTTTCCGTCGTGCCGTAGAAGTTCACGCTCACGGCATTTGGCGCAACAACGCGTATTTGTTTGTACAGCGTATGACTTAATGCTTCTCCGCCCCAGAACAGATATCTCAGGGTGCCTAATTCAATTTTGCGAGGTTTGGCTCCTGTCTCAATGAGTTTCCCCAGCGGAGGGGTCAGATGAATAATGGATATTTCGTTCTCTTGTATCCACGCAGCCAGAGCAAAAGGGTCAATGACGATTGACTGGGCCGGAACAACAACTTTCGCGCCAATGGACAGCGGCGTAAACACATCACGGTATACCGGGTCGTGGCCCAGACCGGACAGCAAGGAAAAGCGATCGTCTTGCGATAACTTATGGCACTCGGTATGCCATTCAATGAAGTGAACCAAAGGCGCGTGATGGGTCACAATCCCCTTCGGCTCACCCGTGCTGCCGGAGGTGAAGGTGACATAGGCCGGATCGGCCGGGTCGACTTCAGGCAAGCTCGTTTGATCACAGGCGAATGCCTGCAGGACATCGGCGGGACGTTCCGGTATTTGAACGACCCGCGGATTTGACGCAAGGCGTTCACGCTCGAGTTCGACAGTCGCCTCGCCGCACACCAGCACGAAGGAAGGCTCGAGCGCCCGAATGATTTGCCCTATACGCGCTGGCGGGTAGGCGACGTCGGCCACCGTGAACATCAATCCGGCACGCGACGCTCCGAGCATTGCATAGACCAGCCCCGCACAACGACTCGAAACAATAACAACCCGGTCGGATGGTTTAGCGCCCTCTCTGATCAGGGAAGACGCAATGCCCCGGCTTATCGCTTCAAGTTGTCGATAGCTGCACGTCGCCTCTTGAGCGATGACGGCGATTGCATCAGGCGAACGCTTCGCCTGCTGCAGGAAATCCAGGAATATCGGGCGTTCGGCAGAGTACTTCAGACTGAGCGTTGGGTCTGGGCGAAGATCGTGCATTATCCGTATGCTCCGCAGGATCTAGACGAGCTTTACATCGTGCCCCGAAAATCCTCAATGAGATGGCGCGGAATTCATCGGTGGCCGAGCAAAACATGCAGCGTAGTTCCAGTTCGCGACGACTGCATGAACGTTAGTGCAGGTTGGCCGGCGGCGCCGATAATTTTGAAGGGCCGCGATGCTCTGCTCGGTGTCATCAATGTTCGGCGATCATCAGCGCAGGCATCCGAATGCCTTTATGAATCGCCTGCGTCATCAGGCCCGCCACGTCGAGGTTGGCACTCTGTCGGCAGACGAGACGACGGTCAGCGTTACGCTACACTTTCCTGTCTGCGCCGCGATAGCAGAGTGGCCAAATCCCTGTCTCCTGACCTGGAGGTTTCCCATGAGCGATGACACCGAACTCACGTCCTTCACTGGCTGGGCCGCAACGGCGGCGGGCGCGCCACTGGAGCGCTACAGCTACGATCCCGGCCCATTGGGAGAAGAGGAAGTGGAAGTTGCCGTGGAATATTGCGGCGTCTGCCACTCCGACCAGTCGCTGATCGATAACGATTGGGGCATCAGCCAATACCCGTTTATCCCCGGCCATGAGGTGGTCGGCCGTATCGTGCGAATGGGCGCACAGGTACGCGGTCTCGAAACGGGGCAACGGGTGGGCATCGGCTGGTACAAGGGCAGTTGCATGCATTGCTCTTCGTGTATCGGCGGTTCCCATCACCTGTGTGGCACGGCCCAACCCACCATCATTGGCAGCAACGGCGGCTTTGCCGACCGCGTGCGTTCGCACTGGGCCTGGGCGCTGGCAATACCGGACGGCCTTGATCCCGCCATGGCCGGCCCTCTGTTCTGCGCCGGCTCGACGGTGTTCAACCCGCTGATGGAATTTGACGTCAAGCCGACTGACCGGGTCGGTGTGGTGGGCATCGGCGGTCTAGGCCACTTGGCATTGCGCTTTCTCAATGCGTGGGGCTGCGAAGTCACGGCCTTCACTTCGTCACTGGGCAAGCAGGACGAAGCCAAGCGTCTGGGCGCACACAACGTCGTCGCCTCGACCGACAGCGCTGCGCTGAAAGCCATCGCTGGCACCCTGGATTTTCTCCTGATCACCGCCAACGCCGACCTCGACTGGCCGGCCATGCTCGGCACCCTGCGCGGCAAGGGTCGCCTGCATTTTGTCGGCATCGTGCCCGGCGCGATTCCCGTGCACGTGTTCAACCTGATCCCCCAACAGAAGAGCCTGTCCGCCTCGCCGGTCGGTTCGCCCGCTACTACGGCGACCATGCTGGAATTCTGCGCACGGCATCAGATCCTGCCGCAGGTCGAGCACTTCCCCATGAGCCGGGTCAACGAAGCCATCGAGCATCTGCGCAGCGGCAAGGCGCGTTACCGCGTCGTGCTCGACGCCAGCAAATGACTGACGGGCGCGCCGGCTCACACCGCGCGCGCCTTCAATGGCGTATCAGGCCTTTGATTCGAAGGCATTTCGCTCGCCCACCGGCGCATGGTGTGCCATCACCTCCACGACCCAATCGATGAACACGCGCAATTTGAGGCTGATATGCCGGTTCGGCGGAAACGCCACGTAAAGCGGCATCGTATCGAGGTGCCAGTCTTCGAACAGCGGCACCAACTGGCCGCTCGCCTCAAAGGTTTTGGACATGTACTTCGGCAACCAGAGTACGCCCAGCCCGGCCAGACCGGCCGCAAGGTAGGCATTGCCATCGTCGACAGCCAACACGTAGCGACCTTTGACCTGCACACTTTCACTTTGATTGTGCATCGCATAGGGCAGCGGTTTGCCGGTGCGCGCCCACAGGAAACCGACGATTCGGTGATCCGACTCTTCCAGCTCACGCGGATGCGAGGGCGTGCCGACCCGAGCCAGATAGCTCGGTGCTGCAAATACGCCGAGCGGCAGGTCAGCGACGCGCCGGGCCATCAGCGACTGATCCGTGAGTTCACCACCGCGCACCACGCAATCGACGTTCTCGTCGATCATGTCGACGATGCGATCACTCACGCCCATGTCGATCTGGATGTCCGGATATCGCGCGTAAAACGCGGGCAATGCCGGCATCAGAATCATGCTCGCCAGCGGGCTCGGCACATCGACTCGCAGCCGGCCCCGGGGCAATGCCGAGGCGCCGGACAGACTGGTTTCCGCGTCGTCGATGTCGGCCAGCAGTTTGATCACCCGCTCGTAATAAACGGCGCCATCGGCGGTGACGTTGACTTTGCGGGTCGTGCGGTTGAGCAACTTGACGCGCAATCGCGCTTCCAGTTGCTGCACCAGTTGAGTCACGGTGGTTTTGCTCATGTGCAGGGTTTCTGCAGCCTTGGTGAAGCTGCCCGCCTCCACCACCCGCGCGAAGGCCTGCATCGCATCAAAACGGTCCATCGCCGCCCCTTGTGTCGATCAGATTGTTTGGGTTTCCCAAACAGTGATCACCAAGGTTGCTCGTTTATCGCCCCGGCGCAAGTCCTTACAGTCCCTTCAACGTTAGGTTCGGGTCGGCTTTGGCCCTTTGATGGAGGTCTTTTATGACAACGCGTGATGTGGTTTTTCCGAGCGGACGCCAGGCACTTTACGAGCGAAATCGCTACTCGCCGGCAATTCGCTCCAATGGCTTTCTGTTCGTGTCCGGGCAAGTCGGCAGCAGGGAGGATGGATCGCCCGAGCCAGACCTGGAGAATCAGGTCCGGCTCGCCTTCACCAACCTTAACGCGATCCTGGTCGCGGCCGGTTGTACCTTCGACGACGTGATTGATGTCACCGTCTTCGTCGTCGATCCCGAATCGACGTTCGAAACGATCTGGAAGATCGTGCCGGAGTTCTGGGGCAACGCGCCGCACCCGACGCTGACCGGGATTGGCGTTACGTGGCTGTATGGTTTCCAGTTCGAGATCAAGGTGATCGCCAGACTTGCGGAAACCGTCCAGGGATGAACGACCGTTGTTCAGGGTGGGTAGCCGGCCTCTAACGAACTTCTTCGACGAGGCCTACCAACTCATTGAAAGCCACAATATCCAGCGGCCGGCTCAGGAAATAGCCTTGACCTTCATCGCACGATACCGCCTTCAGCAATTTCAGGTGGTCGGCCGTTTCAATGCCCTCAGCCGTGACGGTCAGCGATAACGCACGTCCCAGGCCAACGATAGCCCGGATGATCGCCTTGTCATCCTCGCTATCGGCCAGCCGGTTCAAAAAGCTGCGGTCAATTTTCAAGCCGTCGAACGGGAATGCACGAAGGTAGCTCAGCGATGAATACCCCGTTCCAAAGTCGTCCATTGATATCCGAACGCCAAGGCGTTTGAGCGTACGCATCACCTCAACTGCACCGGTGGCGTCTTCAAGCATGACGCTTTCGGTAATCTCCAGCTCTACACGGGCAGGGTTGATTCCCGAGTCGGCGAGTGTTTTCTGAATGCGCTCGACCAGATTGCCTTGTTTGAATTCGGTCGGTGACAGGTTGACGGATACGAACAAATTTTCCGGCCACCGTGCGGCGCAGCGGCACGCGGTATCGAGAACCCAGTTGCTCAGGGAAAGTATCAGTCCGGATTCCTCGGCAATCGGAATGAACGTATCGGGTGGTATCAAACCGCGCTCAGGATGTTGCCACCGGACCAGCGCTTCGGCCCCCACCATCTGACCGTCAGCGATACGATAGCGTGGCTGGAAATGCAGCCGCAGCTCTCCATGTTTGATCGCAAAGCGCAGGTCACTTTCCAGTCGACGGCGCTCGATGATCCTGGCGTTCATGTCGCCGGCATAAAAGCGCCAGGTGTTGCGCCCTCCGGCCTTGGCTTCGTACAGTGCGATATCCGCATAGCGAAGCAGTTCGGTCGCCTCGCAGGCGTCATGAGGTGCCATCGCGATGCCAACACTGGCGCTGATGAACACCTCCTGCTCATCGATCGTTATTGGCTGCTCGACGGACTCGATCAAGCGGCGACAGAGTGTCTCTACTTCGTCCTGGGAGCTCACGTCGGTCAGGATCAATACAAACTCATCCCCGCCGACCCGAGCAACCAGGTCGCCATGGCGCACGCAGTCTGCCAGGCGCCCCGATACTTCATTAAGGACCACATCACCTGCAGCATGCCCGAGCAAGTCATTCACCGGTTTGAAACGATCCAGGTCCAGGCTAAGCATCACCAGCGGCTGGTCTATCGTCGGCAATGCCTTGAGTTTGCCGTCGAGAAACTCTTGAAGACGGGTTCTGTTCGGCAGTCCGGTCAAGGCGTCATGCTGTGAGAGGAATTCGATACGCCGACGGGCTTCGACTTCCTCGGTCACATCCGTCGCAGTCCCCCGGAACCCTCCACCCGCCATTTTTCGAGCCGAAAGACGAGTGATTCGATCCTGGCCTTCGGTATCGACGTATCGGCACTGAATACTGATATCCGGACGACGGTTCGGGATGCTGAGCCACTGAGCCAGCGTGCCCAGTTCGGTGCTCAGCAGATCATCGATCACCGCACCAATCCAGGCCTCTCTGGAGAGCCCCGTCACGTCTTCGAATCGTTCTGACAAATAGGTGAAATGCCATTCGGGATCGATTTCCCATACCCAGTCCGAGCTGGCTTCAACGACGTCGCGAAAGCGTGCTTCGCTGGTGGCAAGGGCATCCTGACTGCCTTGCAGTGATGCGTAGCTGGCGTCAAGTGCCCGCGCCCCCGCCGTCGTACGACGCAAAATGACCCACGTCATCAGGCACACCAACAGCGCAGCAACGCCGATCAAGGGCAACCCTATCCCCAACAACCGCAGGCCTGGTCTTTGCGGACTCCACTGCAGGCTGCCGGCCGAACCGTCATCGCCCAGAGGAAGGAGCGACGCAGTGTCCATTTCACTAGAGGTGGCGAGGTGCAGGCGATCGACCCCGAAATCGTCGCCGATCATCTGCAGCTTGGCGCTGTTCAATACATCGACGAAAACCAGCACTGAAGGTGGCCGGTCATCAGGCACCACTGTCGGATCGGTTCCCGGCGTGATGGCTGCTGCCGCGACGAGGGCGGGCACTCCTCCCACATTGATGAAGGCTGTTGTCGGTGTCTCTGTTTCCGCTCCTGCACGCGCCTTATCAAGAACCCCGGCGATGGACTGCTTGAGCCACTCAGTGACTTCTACGGATTTCAGCTCACCCTTGACCACAGAGTAAACGGTGCGATCGAGGTCGTTGACGACAAACAGCCCCTGGATCCCGAAATCCGCGTAAAGCGTTGCTCCGACGTTCTGTCGTACGAAGGCCCAGTCAGGGTCCACTTTGGCATGCAGGTGCCTATAGGCATCGCCCCAGAATGCGTAATCCTTGACGGTTGAGCGCAGCGATTTTTCCAGCGACTGGACGGCCTTCTTCGTGTAGAACGCGCTTTCAGCCTCTTCGGCCCGGTCTAGATCATGTGCAAGGTAAACGAGTGAATAGCTGGCCAGTAAAAACACGCCTGCCAATAGACCCACAAACTTGAAGAGCGAGGCGCGAGCCAGGACCACGCTGGAACGACGGGAGGAAGAAGGGTTATTGGAGGCGAAACTGTTCGGCATGGATTCCCGCCTGTCGTTGAAAAAAGTACTTTGCATACACTGCTATCGGCTACTTTTGCAGAACGATGAGCCGGGGCATTACATGAAGAGCCACTGTCTATTAAAGCCTATGGTTCTGCCCCCCACACGATCCAGCCATGAAGAGCGTTCACCGGGGAATGATCTGACGCCCGAGCCGGAGAGGCAATGGCAGCCCCCATCGTTATCGGTTCAGCGTTAAAATCCGCCCGGTCCGGTTCACATTCTTGAGGATGACCCAGGTATGCCTACGCTCGACACTTCCCTGCAAGACACCGCCGCGCCTGACGGAGTTTGTTACGGCTGCGGCGGCAGCAATCCGCACGGGCTGCAGATCAAGAGCTTCTGGCATGAGGACGGCGAGCATGTCATCGCCGAGCACATGCCGGGAGCCAAGTATTGTGGTTGGCCGGATCTGGTTTACGGCGGTTTGATCGCGATGCTGGTTGACTGCCATTCGAACTGGACGGCGATGGCCTATCACTACCGCATGGAAAACCGCGAAGTCGCCAGCCTCCCGCGCATCAACTGCGTCACTGGCAACCTGGGCATCAAGTTCATCAAGCCGACGCCAATGGGCGTCCCGTTGACCCTGCGTGCGAAAGTCGAAGGTGAAGTCGGACGCAAAACCCGCGTCATCTGCGAGGTCTACGCGGGGGATGTGCTCACGGCTGTCGGGGACTCCATTTTTGTGCGCGTCGATACCGAGCAACTGGCGGCGGTTGCGCATGGCCGGTAGTTTGCGACCCACTGCAAAAAACCTGGGCTTTTCTCGGGTGCCGATTCCTTTTGCTGCTATCCCCAACCGGACTGACCTGTGCCGTTAAAAACCCGCAACTATATGCTTGAAGTCCTCGAGGACCTCGGCATCGGTGGTTTCGCAGCCCGTCCCTTCGACTGCGCCTTCGAATTGCTCGCCGCACCGCCCAGCCGCAAGCGTCTGATCGTGATCGGCTTCAACGGCTCTCTCGCCGACGACATCCACACCAATGCCGGCGCGGTACACGCAGGCTACGAGCAACCCGAGTTTTCCAATGTCGCCCATGGCCTGAAAGGCGGCTGGGGTTCGACGCCCCTGCCCCGGCGATTGACCGAGTTGCCTGCCAAGCTTGGTTTTGACTGGCGCGACACCCTCTATACCAATGCGTTGCTGCTGTGCTCGGCTGATGCAGCGTCCATACAAAAAGTTGCGCGGCAATCGTCCGCGGCGAGTCTGGAATCGCTGACACGCAAATCAATGGATTTTTTCGAGCGGGTGACAGTGTCGCTCGCGGAGCCCGAGTTGATCATTGCTTACAGCAACGGCCTGGGAAGCCTCTCGGCGGCGAAGATTTTGTGGGAGAGATTCGGGAATGGGGAAGCACTGGATCACGTTGTCTCGTCTTCGTACCGAGCGACTTATGGCTTCACTGCAACCATTGGCAGCCGCAAGATTCCGGTCGTGGGGATTCGGCACATGTCCCGATTTGTGCCGAGCATTGACGCAATCAAACTGGCCTGGGAACGGCAAAAAACGTGCACCGACAGTCAGACAAACCGCTGATGACTTGCTTACACGCCCCGGTACATTGATCGCCGAAGCCCGACGACATTGAACCGCTGACCGCAACCACCCACGTTGCGTGCCGGTTCAACCTCGTCGGGCCCACCGTTTACAGGTCGGTGATTTCCTTATGGCGTGGCACCAGCAGTTTCATCACGCTCCACGCCACCAGATAAGCCACCGCACAGATGGCGAACATGATCATGTAGCCGGTGTGAATGTCGTTGATCGATTTGTAGTAGTCGAACACCCAGCCGCCAACTTTGGTCATCGCTACACCGCCCATACCGCCGGCCAGGCCGCCAATACCGACCACCGAAGCGATGGATTTTTGCGGGAACATGTCGGACACGGTGGTGAAGATGTTGCACGACCACGCCTGATGCGCCGACGCGCCTATGCCGATCAACAGCACCGGCACCCAGAAACTGATGTAACCGAAAGGTTGCGCCAGCAGTACCAGCAGCGGGAAGAAAGCGATCACCAGCATGGCTTTCATACGACCGTCATACGGCGCGTCGCCACGCGCCATGAAATAGCTGGGAAACCAGCCACCGCCGATGCTGCCCACCATGGTCATGCTGTACAACACGGCCAGCGGCCACACGATGGCCTGGCCTTTCATGCCGTATTGCGCCGAAAGATACGTCGGAAGCCAGAACAGGAAGAACCACCACACGCCGTCAGTCATGAATTTGCCGAAGGCAAAAGCCCAGGTCTGGCGGTAGGTCAGCAACTTGAACCACGATACTTTTTTATCAGCGACGTCCGGTTTCGGGGTGACGAGCACCTGTGCATCACTGCGGATGTAGGCCAGTTCCTGCGCCGAGAGACGTTTTTGCTTTTCTGGTTTCTCGTACAGCGCAATCCACACGGTCACCCAGACGAAGCCCAGCATGCCGATCACGATGAATGCCGCTTCCCAACCCCACAGGCCAGCAATCAGCGGTACGCAGATCGGCGCCAGGATCGCACCGACGTTGGCGCCAGAGTTGAAGATGCCGGTGGCGAAGGAGCGCTCCTTCTTCGGGAAGTATTCGGCAGTGGCCTTGATCGCGATCGGAAAGTTACCCGCTTCGCCGATCGCCAGCACGGCGCGCGACAGCATGAAGCCTGCGATCGACACCGGGATGACGGCCAGTCCGAACGCGCCACACACCGCTGCGATGCCCTCGCCCATCGGCACTGAAAAGGCATGCATCATGGCGCCGGTCGACCAGATACTGATCGCGATGATGTAGGCCTTCTTCGTGCCGATCTTGTCGACGAAACGGCCCGCAAACAGCATGGAAATCGCGTACACAAACTGGAACACGGACGCGATGTTGGCGTAGTCGCTGTTGCTCCAGCCAAATTGCGTCGACAGGTCCGGCGCCAACAGACTGAGCACCTGACGGTCCAGGTAGTTGACGGTGGTGGCAAAAAACAACAGTGCGCAGATCGTCCAGCGGTATTTACCGACGGCCTGGCCGACACGTTGCGCATTGATGGGCTCGTTCAGATTCATGGCATCACTTTATTATTGGATTATGGTGATGATCTCTCGGTTTCAAGCGAGATCACTTCTTACGCGCAGCACGCCGCTCAGCGGCTCGCGTCAGACGAGTAGCACGTGTAATCAGGGGATTGGCGCAGCTGTCACAGACAATGCGCACGGACAGGCAGTCAGGACCGGCCCATAAGAAGCGCCATGCAGGGAGGCGAGAAAGCGGATTGAATTCATGATGGGAACCGGTTTTTGTTTTTAGGGATGTAACATCGTATGTCATCGTACAACCTTGCCTTTTATAGCGAGTCCCCTACCCGGCTGTCAATCTGGAAAATCGCCGTTCGTCTCGACATTGCGCGCCGCTGAAAATGAAATTTTCGCCAAACGGCGCAGACTACGGTGCCTGACAGCATTCAGCCGTCGGTGAGTGTCAGTGGGCATTTAGGGAATCATATAGTCGTACGACAACGCATGTCGTGACGATATAGGCCTATGTAGGAGCGAGATTGCTCGCGATGGTCATTAACGAAAACGCGCGTTATCTGACTAAACGCGGTGCTCTGAAGTCCATCGCGAGCAAGCTCGCTCCTACAGGCTTACTTGACCAGCCGCGTTTCCTTCGACGGCCTGTACCCGAAATACGAGCTATAGCACTTGCTGAAATGACTCGGCGACACAAAGCCACACGCCACCAGCACATCCACCTGGGACAGCTCCGTGTGCTGGAGCAGTCGACGCGCCTCGGTAATCCGCAGCTCCATGTAATAGCGCTGTGGCGTGGTACCGAGTTGCTCCTTGAACAAACGCTCCAGCTGTCGACGAGAACGCCCTGCATAGACCGCCAGTTGTTCCAGCTCCAGCGGCTCTTCGAGGTTGGCGTCCATCAGCTTCACCACCTCGCGCAAGGGAGCGCTCACACAGACATTTTCCGTCGGTTTGATGCGCCGGTAGCGGGACTCTTCGAACGCGAGGATGTCTTCAATACCCTCGACGAGCGCCTTGTCGTGCAAGCCCTTGATCCAGTCCAGCGCCATGTGGAAAGCCCCTGACGGACTGGACGCCGTGAGCCGGTCCCGGTCGATGACAAAAGGCTCGCTGGTGACGTGCGTGGCCTTGGCAATTTCCGCGAGCGCAGGGCGATGTTCGGGGTGAATCGCGCAACGGTAACCGTCGAGCAAACCGGCGATCCCGAGGAACCATGCGCCATTCCACAATCCAGCCAGGCTGACACCTTGGTCGGCGGCCGCTCTCAACAGGCTGATCAACTCATCAGTCGCTTTCAACTCGGTTCGGTAGCCACCGCAAATGACCAGCAGATCGAGGTCGTGAATCACCGAACAATCGATGCGCGCATCCGGGCGAATGACCAGCCCCAGATCGCTGACGACTTCCCCGTCGTTCAAGCCGAACGTGCGGGACGAAAACAGTTTGGGTCGTAGCAGATTCGCGGTGACGATCGTATCCAGCGCCTGGGTAAAAGCAGGCAGCGAGAAATGTTCGAGCAGCAAAAAGCCTGTCCGTGTCATTTGAACAGGCTCGCCGGGGTTATCGTTCAGATAGCGAAGATTCTTCCCCTTCATGCCTCCGCTGAATTGGCGTCGTTCGATCAAGGTGTGTGGCACTCGGTTGCGTTAACGGACAGGGACTCTGGTACCTCAGGATATCGCAAAACGGGCTACGCTCCTCCAATCGGTTCATCTGGAGACAGCGCCATGATTCGCACCATGCTGACGGCTACCCTGCTTCTTGCGCTAAGCCTTCCATCCCATGCCGGCGTGCCTCCCTTCCCCGCTTCATTCCGCACTCAGGACATCCCGGTAGAAGGCGCGAAAATCCATGTCCGCATCGGCGGCAAGGGTCCCGCTGTGGTGCTGTTGCACGGCTTCGGCGACACTGGCGACATGTGGGCGCCACTGGCTGCCGACCTGTCCAGGGATCACACCGTCGTGGTGCCGGACCTGCGCGGCATGGGTTTGTCGTCGATCCCGGAAAGCGGTTACGACAAGAAGACGCAAGCGGGTGATGTGCGTGCGGTGTTGGCCTCGTTGGGTATCGAACACTCGGTGGTCATCGGCCACGACATCGGCACCATGGTCGCCTTCGCCTACGCCTCGCGTTATCCGCAGCAAACCGATCGCCTGGTGGTGATGGATGCGCCCGTGCCGGGCATCCCGCCGTGGAACGATATCGTGCGGTCACCGATGCTGTGGCACTTCGACTTCGGTGGCCCAGATGCCGAGCGCCTGGTGGCCGGGCGTGAGCGCGTCTACCTGGATCGCTTCTGGAACGAGTTTGCCGGCGACCCCACCAAGGTCGACGAGGCAACCCGTCAGCACTACGCCAGACTCTACGCACGACCCGGCGCGATGCATGCGGCGTTCGCGCAGTTCCGCAGCATTCGTCAGGACGCGCTGGACAACGAAGCGTCGATGAAGACGCGCTTGACCATGCCGGTGCTGGCGATCGGTGGGGAAAAATCCTTTGGCAACAACGAAGCCATCGTCATGCGCAACGCGGCGGACAAGGTCACGGAAGTAGTGATTCCGGGAGCAGGACATTGGCTGATGGAAGAAGCGCCCACGCAGACCATTCAAGCGATTCGAGACTTTTTGCAGTGACAGCCTGTCGCCGATCAAAAACGAATTGAACCCCTCGCGCCATCGTGTTTTCGAAACTTTATCAGCGCTGACCCCTGATCCGGCAAGGCGCCACTGGAGAGGAAATCCCGATGAACAGTAGAGTTCTGCTTCTGATCGCCAGCCTAGGCCCTACCTTGGTTTTCGCTGAAGGCTGCGACGTACTGACCCGCTCCCAAAGCCCTTCCGTGCCTGTAGTCGAATCCCATAGCTGTTATGAGTACGAAGGCATGCCGGTAAATTCCATCGATTGGTCCTGCAGCAATGAAAGCAAGGAAATGACGACCAGCACCAGGAAAAAGGTCGACCAGTGCGACGAGCATTATCAAGCCACCTGTATTGCGACCTTGACTCAGGAGTCGCTGGCCAACCCTCATTCCACCAGTAAGGACAAGAATGCCAAGTCGCTCAACATTCCCGACAATGCCCAAGTGACGACGTATTACTACGACGCCGAGCACTTGAGCCAGGTGAAGATCGATTGCGAGTCGGGCGGTGGTCACTGGAAAGCGAAGTAATTACCCAGGTTTTATTCCGGCGACCAAAACACTTACCCTGCCAATTGAAGCAGGACATTTATAAAACACTTACGAATCATCCATAAAAATTATTACGCTATGACAATATACAGGCGTCACTTAAGTGACTATTACCCGCTATACTCCAGAAGGCCGCTGACTTACAGCACGGCCCGGACCCTTATACAGTCGGAATAATTCATACGCTCCGACGAACGGACTACCATTTTAAATAAATACTTTTAAATCATCGCCTTACACTTACTAAAACAATCAACAATAACTGTGCTGAAATATCGAAAAACTATAAAAGACCGACCACAATTTCAAAAGTTTCAAACTTTTGAATTTAATAAAAAAATATATATAACACTTTTAAATACTGTTCTTCGATGCTAATAATTCGGCGATCCGGGCTCCAGGCAACGCACTCTCTCACCTGAAGTGAACATCAATTCACTTCGCACGCCGATGACCCGACCTTAATTAAATCCAATTACCGCTAGCTTGCTCAAGTTCCAATAAAACTGGGCCGCTGTTGTGTTGCGCACTAAAACTGCGCGAGGAAGGCATCATCGCTCGCCAAAAGATTAAAATCCTTTCGATCTTCGGGACCCGTCCGGAAGCCATCAAGATGGCGCCGTTAGTCAAAGCCCTTGCCGCGGAGCCGGGCATTGATTCGCAGATCTGCGTCACCGGCCAGCATCAAAGCATGCTGAAACAGGTGCTGGATCTGTTCGACCTCAAGGCTGATTGCACCCTTGATGTGATGACGCCGCACCAGACGCTCAACTCGCTGACCGCGGCGTTATACGCCGCGATTGACCCAGTGCTGGAACGGGTCCGCCCGGACCGGGTGCTGGTGCATGGCGACACCACCTCGGCCATGGTCGCCGCGATGGCGGCATTTCATCGACGCATTCCGGTCGGCCACATGGAGGCCGGGCTGCGAACCGGGGACATCTACAGCCCGTGGCCGGAAGAAATGAACCGTCGCTGCATCGACCTGGGTGCAGACATGTTGTTCGCGCCGACCCACGAGTCGCGCCAGAACCTGCTCGACGAACGCCTGCAGGGTCGCACCTTCGTGACCGGCAATACGGTGATCGACGCGTTGCAGATGACTGCGCAACGCATTGAGCAGGACGCCGACTTGCGTGCCAGTCTGGACCAGCAGTTTTCGTACCTGCAGAGCGGCCGCAAAGTCTTGCTGGTCACAGGGCATCGTCGGGAAAACTTCGGCGAAGGCTTCCTGGATATCTGCAAGGCCCTGAGTCATCTGGCCCGGCGTGCGGATATCCAGATCGTCTATCCGGTGCATTTGAACCCCAATGTCATCGGCCCGGTCACCGAGCAACTGGGCGACCTGCCCAACGTGCACCTGATCAAGCCGCTGGATTACCTGGCCTTCGTGCGCCTGATGCAACGCGCCCACGTGATCCTCACTGACTCCGGTGGCGTGCAGGAAGAAGCGCCGTCACTGGGCAAACCGGTGCTGGTCATGCGTGACGTAACGGAACGCCCGGAAGCGGTAGCGGCGGGCACGGTTCGCCTGGTTGGCACCTCGCCGGACTCGATCATCGCCGGCGTCAACGCGCTGTTCGATGACGATCTGCTGTGGCGGCGATGCTCTCTGGCAGCCAACCCTTACGGCGATGGCAAGGCCAGTGCGCGCATCGTCGACGCCCTGATGGGGCGCCCGGTCGATGATTTCATCGTGGTCCCTGCGCTGCCCGGATCCCTGGGAACTGTAGGAGCGAGCTTGCTCGCGATGGACTCAAGAACGCCGCGTTCGGCCAGTAGATATGCGCCATCGTTAACGACCATCGCCAGCAAGCTCGCCCCTACAGATCGACATTAGGCCAACACCTCTCTTTAAACCGAACCGCTCCTCCCTTATCAGCTCGAGATCTACCTGAATGAAGTCTTCCGTTGCCATCCATACGGGCGCGCTCAGCGCCCTTGCCTGTGGCGTGAGCCTGCTCGCGCTCATGCCGACCTTTGCCTTGGCCGCGGACAGCCCGCTCACCCAGGCGATCAACCGGCTCAACGCCGACACTCGCCAGGAGCGTGTGGTGCGTTTGAGCGATCTGGGGATCGACGCGCCGATCATCCTCGGCTCCACCGATGCCCGTCGCGAGCTGTATCTGCCGGTGCCGGCGGGTGTGCCGCTGACGGAGGCCACCCTGAATTTCAACGCAAGCTATCTCAATGGTGAAGGCGGCCGCAACACGCTGCTGCTGTCGCTGGACGGTTATCCGGTGCGCGCCGAAGGGCTCAGCGAACCTCAGGGCGACGCCAGCACCACGCTGGGCGTGGACAAGAAACCGCGGGACAGCGGCTCGTTGCGCCTGGGCATTGCCTGGTCGTCCATCGTGTCCCGCGTGTTGTGCGAAGACGAACGCGCCATCGGCAACGTGTTGCGTATCGAACCGGACACGCGCCTCACCTACAGCTACGACGCCAGCCAGTTGCAGGACGTTGGCGCCGCGTGGACGGCATTGCCGGGCAAACCGGGCATCATGGTCGCGTCCGGCACCTTGTCCGCCGAAAGCTACGATGCGGCGTGGCGCCTCGGGGTGGCGCTGGAGCGGATCGGCAAGCACAGCCGCATCCTGCCCTTCCCTGCCATTCAAGACAGCGTTGACCTCAGCGGCCTGCGTATTCCGGCTGAGTTGCTGAGCATTCCGGCATTCGCCAGCCTCAACGGCAAAGGCTCGCACACGCTGGCAGACGCTGCACAAATCGGCGCCCTGCTGATGCTGGGCCAGACGCCGAACGTCCAGGCGGACCTGGCCATCAACGACCCGCAACTGCTCAAGGCCGTCAATGCATCTCTGGACGCGCTGCAGAGCCAGATTCAAGGTCTTGACGCCACGGCAGCCAACGCGCTGACACAGTGGCGTGAACGGCATATCAACGCAGGTCTGGCCGCCACCGGTACTGACAACGTGCGCCTGGCGCTACTGGGCACACGCCCGGTGCTGATGATCGCGCCGCAAGCCACCGACAAGGCCTTGGCCTTGTTCAGTTCCGCCTGGAACACACTGGCACGCAGCCGCCAATTGACGGTCAGCGAAGCTCAGTTGCCATTGAGCGCCGACGGCCGTGTGGCCTTGTCGCGCCTGGGCGGTAATGCTGGCGCTATCGACGTGCTGGCCAAATCCGACTGGAGCACTTCATTCCCTCTGGGCAGCGTGGCCTATGACGGCCGCTTGCCAGTCAAGGCTGTGATCGATGTGTCTGCCGCGCCCGGCGCCTCGGACACCGCGCCGGTGGCCTCGCTGTTTCTCAACGACTATCTGATTGGCGCGCAACAGCTCGTGGCCAACGGTGAAATGCAACGTATCGAAGCGCGTATCCCGCGATATGCGGTGGGTGCAACGAACGTCTTGCGCGTGTCGTTCCAGCGCCAGCCAGTGAGTGACCGCTGCCTGGAAACGCCACAAGCCTTCCCGGTCTCGGTGCTGCCGACCAGCCACATCGTGCTGGATAAAACGGCCCTGGGTGATGACTTCTCCGGCATGGCCGCGCGCTTTGCCATGGACACGCAAATCCTCGTACCCCAGGCCTACCTCGACCACCCGGCAAGCAGCTTGCCGCAAGTGATTTCGGTGGCCGACGGCGCCGGGGTCTCGCCACTGCGGGCACAACTGAAAGTCAGTGCCGATCCAAAGATATCGGTCACGCCGGACAAAGCCTTCCTCGCCTTCGAGCTGCCGATCATGGACAGCAAGGAATCGGTAAAAGCGGATGAGCAGGGTCGCCTGCGCATCAATCACAAGGATCAGGTGCTGCTGGACGTGCATCCCCTCAACCACCTGGCCTCGTTGCAAGTGGTCAATGCCGGCGGACAGCACGGTCTGGTCTATCGACCGCTGGGCACTGACTCGCCACGCTTCGCCAAACCGATTCTGCTGGCCCGCGGCGACGTGGCGATCCTCGGTGACAACGGTGCACTGACCACCTTCGACACCCAGGACCCGAGCGGCAGCCAATTGATCGACAACGATGAACCCAAGGGTCTCGACGCCTGGCGCACGCCGTCGCTGTTGTGGCTGATTCCGGGTGGCATCCTGTTGGTTCTCATCCTGTTGCTGGCTGGCCGAAACGCCCGTCGCAATCGCCAGTAACGGAACCCTTCGATGACGTCGCTTTATTGGCCCTACTGGTTGGCCCACTACTACAGCTTCCTGGAGATCTCGACCATCGTGGTCGCGATACTGATCCTGATCTCCAGCCTGGACGATCTGTTCATTGACCTGTGGTACTGGTCTCGCCGTCTGTTTCGCAAGTTCACCGTGGACCGAAAATACCGGCCGCTGACCGCCGAGCAATTGATGGCCCGGGACGAACAGCCGCTGGCAATCATGGTCCCGGCCTGGCTGGAATACGACGTCATCGCGCCGATGATCGAGAACATGGTGTCGACCCTGGATTACCAGAACTATGTGGTCTTCGTCGGCACCTACATCAACGACCAGCGCACCATCGATGAAGTGGAGCGCATGCGTCGGCGCTACAAGCAACTGCATCGCGTGGAAGTCCCGCATGCCGGGCCGACCTGCAAGGCTGACTGCCTGAACTGGGTGATTCAGGCGATCTTCCTGCACGAAAAAACCCACGGCATGACCTTCGCCGGCGTGGTTCTGCACGACAGCGAAGACGTGCTGCACCCGATGGAATTGCGCCTGTTCAACTACCTGCTGCCGCGCAAGGACATGATTCAGTTGCCCGTGGTGTCACTGGAGCGCAACTGGTACGAATGGGTGGCCGGCACCTACATGGATGAATTCGCCGAATGGCACGGCAAGGATCTGGTGGTGCGTGAAAGCATGACCGATACCGTGCCGTCCGCCGGGGTCGGGACCTGTTTCTCCCATCGCGCCCTGCGTGTGCTGGCCGGGGAAACCCAGAACCAGCCATTCAACACCGACAGCCTCACCGAGGACTACGACGTTGGCGCACGCCTGGCCAAGGTCGGCATGAACGCGATCTTCGTGCGTTTCCCGGTGCAGTTTCGCGTGCTGCGCAAATCCTGGTTTCGCAAGCCTTACGAATCGACCCTGAAGATGCCGTTGTGCGTGCGCGAATTCTTTCCCGATACCTTTCGCACCGCTTTTCGCCAGAAAGCTCGCTGGACGCTGGGCATCGGCCTGCAAGGCTGGGAACAAATGGGCTGGAACGGCTCGCTGGCCAACCGCTATTTGCTGTTCCGCGACCGCAAAGGCGTGGTGACCGCGTTCGTCAGCATCATCGCCTATGTGATTCTGGTGCAACTGCTGGGTCTGATCATCCTGCGCCAGAGCGGGCTGTGGGACGTGAGTTTCCCGACGCCGTTCGAGACCAACGGTTTCATCAAATACCTGCTGCTGGCCAACGGTATTGCGTTGGCCTGGCGTATCGCCCACCGCTGCTATTTCACCACCGTGCTCTACGGCTGGCAGCATGGCTTGCTGTCGATCCCGCGCATGGTCGTGGGCAACTTCGTCAACTTCATGGCCGCCTCCCGCGCGTGGCGCATGTTCATCGTCGGCAAGGTGATGAACCGCAAACTGGTGTGGGACAAGACCATGCACGACTTCCCGTCCACCGACCTGGTCGCGGCCGCACCGCGCAAGCTGGGCAGCGTGTTGCTGTCTTGGCAGGCGATCAACGAAACCGATCTGCAAAGCGCCCTCACCGAACAGAAAACCCGGCACATGCCATTGGGGCGGATTTTGCTCAGCAACGGTTGGCTGGATGACGAGACACTGGCGGAAGCCATCGCCTTCCAGAACGATCTGCCGCGGGTGTTCGATGTGGCCGGCAAGGCGCAGTCGTCGACCCTGACCCTGGACGATGAGTTCGCTCTGCGCTGGCGCGTCGTGCCGCTTGGCTTGAATGCCGACGGCCGCGCACAAGTTGCCGTTGCCAGCCCGTTGCCGGCTGCCGGCCTGCAACAGGTCAGCGAGGTATTGGGTAGCGAACCGGTGCAGCTGATTGCCCGGGAAAGCGAAATCGTTGCGCAGTTGCGTCAACTGAACGTGCGCGATGGCCAGGCCGTGCCGGATGCCCGCGCGCCACTGCTGGGTGACCTGCTGATAGAAATGGGCCTGCTAGATCGCGACGAGTTCAACCGCGCCATGCTGCAGTACCGCCCGCAGCGTCACGGACGCATCGGCGACTATCTGGTCGACAGCGGCGTGTTGTCTCGCGCCACCATCGAAAAGGCCGTGGCACGTCAGCACAGCCATTACCCTGCGGAGCTTCCGGCATGAACCGCCCCTTGTTGACCCTCATGGCCACGGGGCTGAGCCTGCTGCCCGCGCTTGTGCACGGCGAAACACTGCCGCTGCCATTGACCGGCCCGGCCTATGTCACCGCCAACGAGGCGTACAGCGCCTATGAGCGTAAAGACTATGACCTGGCCATCGCCAAGGCCCGCGAAGCCTTGCGTCAACGCGCCGACATCACGCGCCTGAACACGCTGATTACACTGGCTCAACGCGACAAGGAATTGCGTGACCATCCCAAGCGCTACCCGCAGTCCCGCCAGGCGCCCGGCTTCGGCGCCGCGGCAAAGGCCTTCAAGGCCTATGATCGCGATGACTTCGGCGCGGCGGCTCAAGCGGCACGTAATGCCATCGCGCAAGCACCCAAACGCATGGATTATCGACTGCTGCTGATCGAGTCCTTGCAGCGCCAGCAACATCTGCAAGACGCAGATCAGGCTACCACCCAGGCCCTGGCCGTGTTCCCGAACGACGATACGTTGCTGATGCGCCGCGAAGCGATTCGTCGGCAACTGGCGGCGCCACTGGCGGTTGCGGGGTATCGCGCCCTGGAGCAAGGCCATGTGCCGTTGGCCGTGGACCAGGCCAGGAAAGCCGTGGCCTGGGCGCCGGAAATCGGCGCCAATCAGCAACTGCTGATCAGTGCCCTGCTCGCTGCCAACGACTACCGTGGCGCCGAGCTGGCCGCGTCAGGCGCGTTGGCCCAGGACGATGGGGAAATCGCTCCGTGGATTCTGCGCAGTTATGCCCTTGATCGACAGGGCAAAACCCAGGCGGCCCAGGCGGACCTGAATCATGCCCTGGCCATCGATGGCCTGCTGGCAACAGAAACCCGCGACATTCGTTTCTTCGCCGCCGACACCGCACTGGCCCACGGCGAGCCGCAACAAGCGCTCGATCATCTGCAGCCGCTGGCCGACGATGACAACGGTGAAGTGGCCCGCCGACGCACCGCCGCTCGCATGGCGTTGCGACAGAAAGTCAACGGCTCAAACGCTGTGGCCCGCTTCCCGGCACCGGCCTTGAACTGTCAGGAAACCGCGTTCGGCCTGGTCTGCGATATCTGGCCGGGCAACCAGCGTGACGGCGGAACCGAGATGGCCGGGCAGGCCTACGCAGCGCTGGCTCGCAAAGACCCGGCAACAGCGGGTGCACTGGCGACTGAAGCCATTCGCCGCGCGCCGCAGAATCCGGCTTACCGACGTCTGCTGGTCAGTGCCCTGAGCGAACAGAAACGTGTGCCCGAAGCCATCGCGGCGGCCAGCGAAGGCCTGAAGATCACCGGCGATGACGCCCAACTGTTGGCCCAACGCGGTCGCCTGCGTCAGCAATCGGGCGACGACTCCGGTGCACGTCAGGACTTTACCCAAGCCTTGGCGCTGGGCAGTTTGCCCGCTTACGAAGAGGCCAGCCTGTATGCCGCCATCGGCCAGCGCCGGACCGCGCGCGAACGATTGCAACAAGCGCGGGACACCGGCGAACTGGAGTCGATGAGCGATTTGCAGATCGCTTATTTGTCGGTCCAGGCCGGCGATGACGACGGTGCACACGCGTCATTTCGCAAGTCCGACGCCGTCACCCGACTCACGCCGACAGCCACGCAGGACGCGGCCTATAACGCCATGCGGGTCAATGACGACGAGCAAGCCGTCGCCTACTTCAAACGCGTCATCGATGCGCAAGCGTCCGGTGATCTGGACATGCCTGCGCAGCAGCTGTTCGACACCCGCCGAGCGGTGGGCGATGTGTCGCGCAGGATCGGCTTGACCAGCACCACCAGCTATCGCGGCAACAATTCCAGCAGTGGCCTGAGTTCAGCGCCCAGCAGCGGCAGCAGCAATGACAGTCTGCAAAACAGCACCGAACTGTCCTGGCGCCCGTTAGGTTATCGCAACGCTCGCTTTGTCGAACTCTACGGCCGCGTCACCGACACGCTATGGAGCAAGAACGGCGATTCGGATACCGGTTTCGACGCGCTGCAAGGCGCCGTTGGAGCCCGGGTCAAACCGTTCACGTCGCTGAACGTGATGGCCGCCGTCGAACGCACATTCCCGATTGGATCATCGGACGTCGATGGCGACTGGCTGGTGCGCCTGGGTTATGGCGCAAGCGTGGGCACCGATCTACGGGTCGACGCCTCCAGCTGGTGGACCTCGCAGTTCTTCGCTGAAGGCGGTCATTACATCAACGACTCGCGGGACTATTTCAACAGCGAATGGCAGGTCGGTCGCAGCTACGCCATTGGCGGCGCGGGTTCGCGCTGGGTCAGTTTCCCCCATGTGGTGGCCGCGTTCGATTACGACTCGAAAATGAACAGCGGGACCGATGCCGATGGCAGCACCGAATCATCGTCCGGCAAGGCCGGGGGCGTGGGTGTCGGCAATAACGTCCGCTACTGGTTCCGCGAGGACACGTACAACGCCCCCCGCTCCTACGTGGATTTTTCCCTGCAATACCGCGTGAAGGTGTTGGGCGATGACCGCGCTCAAGGCGTATTCGGTCGCCTGACTTATTCCTATTGAGGACTTGCATGAACGTTCGAATCTGTTTGTGGCTGGGCCTAGGCCTGTTCCCGTCGTGGGCCCAGGCCGCTCCCGAAATTGCCCAGTTGTACGCGCCAAAATTGCCCGAGGGTTCGGCATGGCTGCGGGTGGTCAATCCATCCGACACGGCCATGCAGGTACAGGTAGGCCAAGGCCTGAGCCTCACCCTCGCCGCCCCGAGTGCAGTGGCCAGTCCCTTTCAGGTCGTCGACTCGCGGCAGCCGTTGCAGGTCACCGTCAATGGTCGCCAGATACAGGGCCTGAGCGCACCCAAAAGTGCGTGGGTCACGCTGATTCTCGACAGCGATCCGGCACGTGCACCACGCCTGGTGATCGACCCGCCCCAGCGCGGTAAAGACCTGCGCGCCGAACTCAACGTGTACAACCTGGGCAGCGGTTGCGAAAAGGCCAACGTCCAATTGGCCAATGGCGCACCGGTATTCAGTCAGGTGCCGTTCAACGGACAAGCCCAGCGCACGATCAACCCGGTGCAGGCGACGCTGGTTGCCAGCTGCAACGAGCACAAAAGCCTGCCGTTGAAGCTGGAACCCTTCAAGGCCGGCGACCGTTACAGCCTGTTCCTGATCGGCTCCGGCCAGGCGCCACGATTGATTGGCCTTGTGGACCAGACCGCGCCATGACCTCTCCTTTCAAGCACGATCGCTTTACCCCTCGCCGGGCGGTTTCCACCGTGATTGCGGGTCTGCTGCTGAGCCTTTCGGGCACGGCCGTTCAAGCGTCATCGGCAGTGATCACGGGCAACGGCGGGTGGCTGTTCCCGGCCTGGGAAAGCCTGAGCAAGGTCGACAACACCGGCACTGCGCGCAACATTGCGCTGGTCAAGGAACTCCAGCAGCAACTCGAACGCGAACACATCGGGCTGGTCGTGCTGGTGGTGCCGATGAAAGCGCCGTTCTATGCCCAGCGCCTGCCCGCCGATCAACCGATCAGCGCGGCGGTGATGCAGCGTTACGACCACTTGCAAAGTGACCTCTCTCGCGCCGGCCTGAGCACGCTGAACATCAAGCCCATCCTGCAAAACACCGAGCAAGGCAAACAAACCGCGTTTTACCGCGCCGACTATCACTGGACCGCCTGGAGCGCCGAAAACACCGCCGACGCCACGGCGCAACTGATTACCAAACGCTACCGGCTACAAGGCGAACCCGGTAGTGGCGCCGCACTGGGCCAGTGGTTCGACCGCCGCGCGTTCGGCGACCTGGCGAGCAACTTTCTGCCGGCAATCAAACGCAAGGCGATTGGCCGCGACATCTACACCGTTCGCCATCAGGCAGAAAACGATTTGCTGATCGATGACGCGCCGGCACCGGTGCAAGTCATTGGCAACAGCTTTGTCCAGCCTTACCTGGGTTTTACCCAGAAGCTCTCCAATGCCCTGGACCGCCCCGTCGCACTGACCTGGAACCCCGGCGATGTCGGCCCGTGGGCTACGCTGCTGCAATACCTGGAGTCGGCGGATTTTGCCCAACACAAGCCGCAAGTGATCGTCTGGCAATTCAATGAGGGGCAGTTCCACCTTGGCCCCGATGCGACTGCCAACTGGAACGCCAAGGGCGTCACCTCACTGAGCCAATGGCATCAACGCATCAACAAGGCACTGCCGTGAATATTTTTGGCTACACCGCCAGCCGCGCAACCGTGGCAGCGCTGTTGTTTGCCGTCACCCTCAGCGCAGGAATCAGCATGCTCTACATGACTAACAAGGCCCTGAGCCCGGGGATTGTCGGCATCGTCTGGCAGCCGGACAACAAGACGGTCGGCATCAAAGGCCACTGGGAAAAACTCGGTGCACGTGAACTGCTGGTGCAATGGACCGTCGTCGACGATCAGGCATTTGTTCCCGGTACCGGCCTGCCCAGCGTGCCAGTGCTGCCCGACTGGGCGCGTATCGCCAAGGCGCCGTGGGCGCAAGATGTGATCCTCGGCCTGGCGGGTTACTTCAGCGAAAATCGCTCGCGGGACAACATCGAGCAACTGGCTAAAGTCTCGGAACGCATCGCCAAACTGCCGACGCCGCTGCACGTCACCGGCTGGTATTTCCCTGCTGAAGTGGACCCCAGCTGGACACGCGCCAAAGAACTGCCCGCCCTGCTCGCCAAGCTGCCGCGACCCTTGTGGATCAGCGTTTACGACGGCGCCAATATCGGCCCCGCCGCCACCGCTGAATGGCTCAAGCAGTGGCTGCCAAATGACATTGGCGTGTTTTTCCAGGATGGCGTCGGTGTCTACGCCCGCACCGCACCCGTCGCCCGAACCTACGCCGACGCCTTGCGCCAGCGTCTGGGCAAAGACCGGGTGCGGATCATCGTCGAAGCCTTCCGCCCCAACTTCGGTGGCGGATTCCGTTCCGCCACCGCCGCCGAGCTCAAACCGCAGTTGGCCGCCTATGACGGTTACCCGCTCTACCTGTTCGACGGGCCGCATTACGTGACGCCTGAGTTGGTGGAGCAATTGGGGCGATAGTAGACAGGGAAACGTCAGGCGCGTGCTTTCGGGCAAAAGCGATCTCTTGCACCGGGGAACAATCGCCTTGAGCAGTCGCTCGACACTGCATCTCCCCACCGCTTAAAGTGCCGTCCCCTCATCAGTGGATCGCCACTAAAAATGACTGATACGTTGCAGGGCAGTTGCCTTTGCGGTGCTGTCCAATACCAGCTGCGGTCACGCCCCAAAGCAGTTTCGCACTGCCATTGCAGCCAATGCCGCAAAAGCCATGGCGCCGCATTTGCGAGCTACGGCAGTGTGTTGCGTGGCGACTTTGTTCTGGTACGGGGTGACGATGAGATCCAGTCTTACTCGTCCTCTGAATCTGTCGAGCGCCAGTTTTGCGCTCGCTGCGGTTCGTCGCTCTTCTGGTCAAATAGCCAGGGCGAATACTCCGGTTGGATATCCATAGCCCTCGGTACGCTGGACACGCCCTTTACCAGCGACAAACAGAAGCATGTCGAGGTGACGTCCAAGGCGCCATGGCATGACATTGAGGATCACTGGCCGCAGTCTCGATAATCGCTACGGGTCCAGGCTGTTTGAAAACGCCGAAGTCAGCGCCTGGATCAGGAGTTAAAATTCCGCTGCCGGGTTGCACGCCCTCGAATCGAACCCTGTCACCCTCGAACAACAGGCCCATGGCAAGGAATCCCTCTCATGCTTTTCAGAGCCCTGCGCCCTGCTACGCTTTAAATTCCTCGAATGGACTCGGGTAATCACTCAAGAAAACTCTGTTCCCCTTGGCGGTTGAGGTTGCGAAACGTGAGAGGCGAATTGATTGGAGCCGCCATCATTATCTCGATGATTAGTGTGACGACGCATGAGTTTATGGCCTGGACGTCTATCGAGAGCGAGCGGAAGGATACCGTGTGCAAGATTGCACAGGAGCATATGAAAAACCTGGAAATCCAAGCCCGGGCGATGGTTGCCGGGCTGTCTGTCGAAGCGTTGGCAGAGGCCGAGAATACTGAGGTAGGCAAATTGGTCAGGGCGTTGGATACGGCAAAAAATAATGCCGAGGTGGAAGCCGTCATAGAGGCACACGCCGCCGAGCTGGAGGCGCAGGAAGCGGCAGCCGATGCAGAGTTGAAAAACCAGGAGAGTCAGCTGTTTCTCGAACAGCAAGTCACAAAACAGCGAATAACGACTGACATCAAGCAGCAAATCAAACGCGCCAGGAAGGCTGTAATTGATGCCTGTGAGTAGTGCGCTCCTGGCTTCCACAAAAGGCTGCCATGGGTCGAAAAGGTCAGTCCCGGAATCAATCCACAATGAATAACCTGGCACCCGTGGTGCTGAACGATCGATGCCCCTCAGCGTTGCTACCCACTTGATAGCTCATCCCGGCGGTGAGCGTGAACTGGCGACCATCTTCCAGTTCCGTGTGCAACTCGCCTTCCAGGCACAACAGGATATGACCTCTCCAGCACCAGTGATCGGCCAGATAGCCGGGACTGTATTCAACCATCCGCACGCGCGTCGATCCAAACTGGCAGGTTCGCCACCAGGCGGTACCCGTTTGTCCGGCATGCTGGACAGCTTCGACAGTCGACCAATCGGTCGTACCAAAGGGAACAGCCGTCAGATCCATGGTTGCCTCATCAATCAAAGAGTGTCTGTAGACCGTAGCCATCCAGCGACACTCTCGATAGACACAGATGCCTCGCATTTGTGGGATACAGGCATCCATTCACGCATGAAGGCCTGAGGCAATCACGTTCGCATACACCCCTCGGTCGACATTCCCCCCAGACAAAATCACCCCGACCCTTTTGCCCTCCATGGTTTCACGCTCCTGAATAAGCGCTGCCAGGGCCGCCGCACCTGCCCCTTCAGCGAGGTTGTGGGTATCGGTGTAATAGATGCGCATAGCCTCGGCTATCTGGCTGTCGCTGACGGATACGATTCGCGCCGCCGCTGCCCCGTAGATGGCGAAAGCCTCGGGAACTGGCTTGCGCACGGCGAGGCCGTCGGCAAAGGTATTCGCCGAGGCGGTTTCGCACAGGGCACCCGCCTCAAACGATAACTTTGCAGCCGTAGCCTCTGTGGAAACCACACCCACCACTTGGGTGTTCAGGCCCAGCGCGTCGCGGGCGGCGATCACCGCACAAATCCCCGAGCCACAGCCAATCGGTACGTAGACGGTATCCAGGTCCGGCGCCGCCCGGAACAGTTCCAGCGCATACGTGGCCACGCCTTTGACCAACTCGGTGTGGAATGGCGGTACCAGGTACAGGCCATGCGCTTGTGCCAGACGTGCAGCTTCTTCACGGGCTTCATCGAAATCGCGGCCGTACTCAACCACTTCGCCGCCGAAGCCGCGCATGGCATTGTTCTTTTCCGGCGAATTGCCTTCCGGCACGACGATCAACGCCCGCAAACCCAGCGCGCTTGCCGCCAGCGCCAGGCTCTGGCCATGGTTGCCGCGGGTGGCTGAAACAATGCCCTTCACGTCCGGGTGCTCGCGTTTGAGCCAGTGCATGAAGGTAATGCCGCCGCGCACCTTGAAAGCGCCCGTCGGCGTGTGGTTTTCATGTTTGACCCACACCGTGCAACCCAGCCGCTCCGCCAGCAATGGCCAAGGGTACTGGGCGGTGGCGGGCATGACCTGGTATACGTGGCGAGCGGCTTGTTCGATATCGTCGCGAGTCAGTCTGTTCATGAAGCAGCTTCCCTGAGGTTTTTCCCAGTCTAGGCAGGGGTGCACTGCGCTGGCTTTCAAAAAACCGACCTGACTTTTGTGCGCCCTCTTCACTACTATGGTGTTCATGAGCCATCGAAACCGTCAGCAGCCATCGCTCGTTTCTGAACCGATCCGCCGTGTCGAGGCCGGCCCTTGGGCGATCGAATTGTTGCCCGGCTGCGCCTACACCGCCCGATATATAGCGACCCATGCGGCGATTGGTTTTGCCTTCGACAGCCAGCGCGGCCTGCACGCGATCGGCAGCGACCGGGTGCACCCCTTCGTCGCCACGCCCAATAGCCTGGCGTTCGTCCCGGCCGGTTGCGACGTGTTGTCCGAGTCATCCAACGGCGGTGAGTACCTGCGGGTCATACACACCGAAGGTATGGAATGGATGGGCGATCGTGCCTTCAACAATCGTATTGATCCGCAGGCCATCAGCCTCGCACGACGAATGCGCAGCGCGCTGTTGAATGCCTCGGTGGATGACGATTGGGAAGCCTGGGCACTTGCCCTGGCTGAACGGGCGAAGGGGCACGACGCGTTGTCGGTACCGCTCCAGGGTTCTATCACCCACCGCCGTATGCGCCTGCTCGATGAGTTCATTGACGCTGGCCTTGAGGGCCCGCTCAGTGTGCAGGCGATGGCAGGATTGCTTGAATTGTCCGAAGGCTATTTCATGCGGGCATTCAAGAACGCGACGGGCAAAAGCCCGCACAGCTACCTGATCGACCGACGCCTCGCCAAGGCCCGTGCCCGACTGCGCGATTCAACCGCCAGCCTGTCGGAGATCGCCCTCTCCTGCGGTTTCAACTCCCAGGCGCACATGGCGACTGCCTTCAAGCAACGCCTTGGCGTGAGTCCGGCACAGTTGCGTAAAGGTTAACGGTCCGATAGCAGGCATTTGTAATGCACGGCGTAGCTCGGCAGAATCGCGTCCCGATCCGGCCAAAGGTGCCGGACGTTCGTGGTGAAAAGGGGCGGCAGTTGAACGAACAGACATTGTCCATGCGCCTGGAGCGCGTGGCGGCGCAGGTGCCAGCAGGTGCGCGCCTGGCGGATATCGGCTCGGATCACGGTTACCTGCCGGTGGCGTTGATGCGCCGTGGCGCCATCGCGGCGGCGGTGGCCGGCGAAGTGGCAGAGACGCCGTTCCGCTCGGCCGAGCGCACCGTGCGCGAGAACGGCCTGGACCGGCGGATCACCGTGCGCCTGGGCAACGGCCTGGCGGCGATCGAGCCGGCAGACGGAATCACGGCGATCAGCATCTGTGGCATGGGCGGCGAGACCATCCGCGATATCCTCGACAGCGGCAAGACGCGCCTGAGCGGCCAGGAGCGCCTGATCCTGCAGCCCAACGGCGGCGAGCAACCACTGCGCCAATGGCTGATGGAAAATGGCTACCGAATCCTCTTCGAGGAGGTGCTGCGGGAAAACCGCTTCGACTACGAGATCATCGTCGCCGAGCGCACAGGGTCGGTGATCTATACCCCCGAGGAGCTGTACTTCGGCCCGCTGCAGATGAAGAAACGCAGCCCCGCGTTTCTGGTCAAGTGGCAGCGCATCCTGCGTCATAAGCAGCAGACCCTGACCCACTTCGCCCGAGCGCGGCAGGCCGTGCCCGAGGAGAAGATGCAGGACGTCGCCCGGCAGGCCCGGTGGATCACCGAACTGCTGGCTTGAGCCCGCTACAAATGTTTTATTCCCTGTTTTTCGTCGAACGGATGAGATTGCCCCGTAGTTTCACGATTGCCTTCTGCATTTGCACGAAGTCGTCAGGGTCAAGACCGGTTTGCGGGAAACCATCTTCCGCGAGGCCTTCACGCAGTTTTCGCCCTTCTTTTGTGAGGCTGATCCGCACCTGGCGTTCATCTTCCGGGTCGCGCTGGCGCAGCAGATAACCCATCGCTTCCAGCTTCTTCAGGATTGGCGTGAGGGTGTTGGATTCAAGAAAAAGCTTTTCGCCGAGACTGCCAACGGTCTGATTGTCTTCTTCCCACAACGCAACGAGAGTGATGTATTGCGTATAGGTCAGTCCCAGCCGTTCGAGCATTGGCTTGTAAGCCTTGCCGAAGGCGAGGTTGGAGGAATAGACCGCAAAGCACAGGAATTCGGAAAGCTTCAGGTCGAGGGCGGCTGTCTTGTCGGTAGTTTTCATGGACATTCTCTTTGGCCAGTCTTGCAAGACTGAAACTATACGTCGTATGCGATGGTGTCGGAAGTGCCAAAACCAGTAACAGTTGGGGCGCGTGCGTCCCAGACCCGGCATGCTCAGGGTCAGTCGGGCCCGCAGGAAATAGGCCGGGCCGGTCTGGCAGGCCCAAGGTGTCGAAGATTATTTGACGTCTCGACGACGAGCGGTGGGTGAGGAGTCGCGGCCCTTGGCTCGCAACCTCAGCCCACCGTCTAATCTGATAAGTACACGACTACACACACGCTGCTAGCCGCCTCTTGCAGGTAAACGCCATGACCGGAAAAACAGCACGTCAATGCTCGTCATGGATCCTGCCTTCACTGCTCGCCATCAACCTCGCGTTGCTGGCGGGATGTTCAGGTAAATCGTCCACTCCTCGCTATTCGGCCTCAAACGCTGGCTCAAGCTGTTATGCCAAAGCGCTGCCCACTTCCGGTGAGGGCGGCCTCGCCTGGGGGGACACCTTGGACGTGGCGCGCCAGAAATCCCTGAATAACTGCATTCGCTATGCCGGCCGCTCCGGTGGCACGCCGGATACTTGCCAGGTGGTGTTAGCCGAGTGCAGAAACTAGGCGTGCGGTCATGTGCGCGGGGCGCGCATTTCTGCAACGACGCATGACGGGATAGCAGGAGAATCCTGCCCTCCCCGTTTCCTGGCCAAAAAACAAAATTGCCATGTGTTTCCTTCGTTCTTCTATGCGTCGCAGTTCTTCACTGCCCGTTCCTGTCCGTCTGGAGTTTCTCAATGCCCTCGCCCAAATCCTTGCCCGCTGCGCTGCTGGGCTTGGCCCTTGTCTGTCCGCCCGTTGCCGAAGCCCAGGGCCTGGAGCTCGGACAAGTGCTGATCGGGGCTGAGGACCGGAGCGGCGAAGACGCGTCAGTCGAGGACGCCGAAGCCCGCCTTGCCGAAGTGCCCGGTGGGACCAATGTGGTTGATCTGCGCCGCCCCTTGCAGGGCCGCGTGGCCAGCAACCAGGATGTGCTGGCGTATCAGCCGGGCGTCTATGCCCAGTCTGCGGGTAACGAAGGAGTAAAAATCTCGATCCGCGGGTCGGGGATCAACCGTGCACCAGGCGCCCATGCTTCGGGTTTGTACAGCATGCTCGACGGTCTGCCGCTGACCGGCCCGGGCGGCACGCCCTATGAATTGCTGGAACCGCTGTGGCTCGACCACGTGGAAGTGCTGCGCGGCGCCAACGGTTTCGACCGGGGCGCCCTGGCCTTGGGTGGCGCGATCGATTACGTCAGCCACACCGGCTACAACGCACCGCGGTTGCAGGTGCGCTACGCCATGGGCAGCCACGGTTATCAGCAACGCCAGGTCAGCTCCGGGCAGGTGCTGGGCGATTTCGATTACTACGTGTCCATGACCGACGCGAGTTCCGATGGCTACCAGGACCACACCGCCAGCGAGAGCCAGGGCGTCATCGCGAACTTCGGTTATCGCTTCAACCCGAACCTGGAAACGCGTTTCTACCTGCGCTATCGCCAGACCGACAACGAGCTCGCCGGGCGGGTGACCAAGCGTTCCATCGAGCACGACTCACGGGCGGCCAACCCCGCTTACGTGTCGCGGGATGACAGCCGCGAGCAGCCGGGCAGTACCTTCATCGGCAACAAGACCACTTACTATATCGATGACGATTCGAGCATCCAGACCGGCCTTGTCTACCACGACTACCCCATGGACTTGCGCGAGGGGCCCAACCGCCTGAAGGTCGCGTACACGGATGTCAGCGGTACTTTCGACTACAAGCGTCGCGACACACTCTGGGGTATGGAAAGCCGCAGTACTCTGGGCCTGCGAGTGACCAAGCACCTGCCCAATGCCGGCGCGAGTGAATGGGTGCGCATCCCCACCGGCAACACCGCCCGCTACACGCCAGGCACACACATTCGCAATTTCACCTATCAGGGTTCGGACACCGTCCTGCATATAGGCAACGACCTGGAGATTGCCAACGACCTGTGGCTGACGACCGGTCTTGCCGCGATCTACACCCGCCGCGAAAGTGCCGTGACCTATCCGCAAGGAGGCGGCAAGACCAGCCTGAACGACTGGGACTACGCCCCACGTTTAGGCTTGCGCTATCAATTGACGCCTGATTTGCAACTGTTCGGCAATCTCAGCCGCTCGGTCGAAGCGCCACACCCTTGGTCGCTGATCTACAGTTCCAACATTCGATTCCCGGCAGGCAGTGGCGTCGCCACAGGTGCGCAGCGCGACCCGATCAAGCTGCAAAACCAGACCGCGACCACCCTGGAAATTGGCGGCCGTGGCGACAGCGCGATGGGGCAATGGAGCCTGGCCTGGTACTTCGCCCAAGTGCGCCACGAGTTGCTCTCGGTGCTCCCCGACGCCACCGCCACCACGCCTTACGAGCTCAACGCAAGCCCCACCGTGCACCAGGGCGTGGAAGCCAGCCTGCAAAGCACCCTGTGGTCGCGGGACGATGGCGGCCAACTGAGCCTGCGCCAGAGCTACACCTTCAGTGATTTCCACTACCGCGATGACGACCGCTTCGGTGACAACCGTCTGCCGGGCCTGCCGATGCACTACTACCAGGGCGAGCTGCGCTACGACTGGCCGCAAGGCTTCTTCGCCGCGCTCAACACGCAGTGGGTGTCCAAAGTTGCGGTGGATTACGCCAACAGCTATTACGCCGATCCCTATGCGCTGTTCGGCGCGACTCTGGGTTACAACGCGGCCAAGGGCGACTGGCAGACCTGGCTGGATATACGCAATCTGACTGACAAGCACTATGCCGTCACCGTCACTCCGGGCTATGACGACAAAGGGCTGGACGCAGCACGATCTACGCCGGGTGAAGGTTTGGGTGTGTATGTCGGGGTGTCGTGGAGTTTGCTCTAGATTGAGTTGGACCACTTCAGTAGCTTCCTCAAGGGGCAGGTTCTGCCGCGCAGCCTTGCGACGTTGCAGGAGTTCGGCATCGCGATTGACGGTCTGAGCAGTAAAGGCAATGACGCCTTCCATTGTCATCAGCGTCTGCGACAAGGCCGCCGGCGAGGCATTCCCGGCAAACCTGCAGCCAGCCTGAGTCACCTCTGATCCTTGCTTGAGCATTCCTTTGAATAACGAGTAAACGCCGGTGTGGCGAGATAGGGAAAACTCTATCTCGCCACACCGGCGTCGTAGCAGTCGGCAGTACCCGCTATCAGTTCTGCGCTTTGCTCATTTTGGTGAACAGCTCGGTCGGTACTTTCTTGCCGTTGGAGGTGAACTGGTTAGTGCGGAATTTGTAGACCTCGCCTTCAGAGAGGAAGCCGTCGTTGTTGGTATCCATCGCCTTGAATTCCTCACCGCCTTTCGGGGCCACAGCCAGCAATTCTTTCAGGGAAACGCGGCCGTCGTGATCGGTGTCTGTACGGGCAAAGGAAGCGTCGCCGCATTTGCCTTCACCGCACTTGCCTTCACCAGCCTTGGTGACCTTGGCGCCGGTTTCACTGGCGCCGCATTTGCCTTCGCCACACTTGCCTTCACCGGCCTTGGCGCCGGTTTCGCTGGCACCGCACTTGCCTTCGCCACACTTGCCTTCACTGGTCTTTTCCGCTGCGGCGAGTTGGTAGCCTTGAGGCAGTGCTTCAGCGGCGAAAGCGGACGACGCGAGGTTCATGCAGCCAACCAGCGAAACAGCCATCAGGCCAATACGGGATTTGTTCGAGAGACGGGACATGGTTATTACTCCGGATACGGTGTGCGGTGAGGCCGTTTAGGGTCATGCCACCAGGGCGATAAGCCGTGGTGCGAGGTGCGTTTGCTTTCTCGCTAAGGCCAGGTTATTTGACTGCATCCGTGTATCCCGGATGTATCCGGATCGAGGGGCATTTGTACATCAGCATCTGTACAGCGGCTCTGGATACACTGCGATACACATGCCGCGCTCTTTTGATCCTGGTGGTCTGGAGCCCCTGAGTAATCCCGCATCAAACGCATTCCTGTGGCGAGGGAGCTTGCTCCCTCCGGGCCACGCAGCGGCCCCAAAAGAGCCATACTGTTCAGCATGACCAGTGCAACTTTCCGCTTCTATGAGGAGCTCAACGATTTCCTGCCGGCCGAACGGCGGCGGCAGTCATTCACCTGCAAGTGCGCGCAGGGGGCGACCGTCAAGCACATGATCGAGGCGCTCGGGATACCGCACACTGAGGTCGAGCTGGTGCTGCTAAACGGCGAGTCGGTGGGCTTCGAGCGGATGATCTTCGACGATGACCGGCTGGCGGTATATCCCAAGTTCGAAGCGCTGGACATCAGCCCGCTGCTAAAGGTTCGAGCACAACCTTTACGGATGCTGCGCTTCGTCGCTGATGCACACCTGGGCGGGCTGGCCAATCTGCTGCGCATGAGCGGCTTCGACACCCTCTACGACAATGGCTTCGAGGATGGCGAGATCGCTGAGATCGCTGCGCAGCAAGGACGCATCGTGCTAACCCGCGACCGCGAGCTGCTCAAGCGGCGGATCATCAGCCACGGCTGTTACGTGCATGCCCTGAAACCGTCGCTGCAGCTGCGCGAATTGTATGAGCGCCTCGACCTGGCGCGTAGCGCGCGGCCATTCAGCCTGTGCCTGCATTGCAACCTGCCGCTGCACGAGATCAGCCCCGACCTGGCCCGGCAGAAGGTGCCTCCACGGGTTGGAGCCCTCTATTCGCACTTTCTGCGCTGCGACGCCTGCCAACGGATTTACTGGGAGGGTTCGCACTGGCGCGGCATGTGTGCACTGCTGGCACCCTTGCTGGACCGATAGCCGAGCGCATCGGACCAGACCGTTTAACCTCGGGCAGAAGAGCCGGGTGATCGTAAACTTCGTCGACAATACTCTTTAGCAGCTGGGACATCGGCCCGTTGAGCCCTGGGAAAATCCTGAAGCTCCCTCGTTTGAAGCCGGCATTATTGAAAAGAAGCTGCGGATCCCAGTTGGTGAGTTCAGGGGCAGCCGAAAAGGCTGTCCATTTTTTGCGCCACTTTCCTGCGGGCAAAACAAAACCCCTACCTGCATACGCAGATAGGGGTTTCGGAATTTAATCTTGACGATGACCTACTCTCACATGGGGAAACCCCACACTACCATC